>CAVJRQ010000036.1:0-2344 GCA_963652075.1 Acutalibacteraceae bacterium | reverse complement strand
TAATCTCTTTTATTAGACTTTTGCTTTCGATTTTATCCAAATTTCTTATTTCTATAATAATTTGCTTGATTAACGCTTCAATTGGTTGTAACCCAGTTAATTCCGTATTGTCTGAAGTGTAATCTCCTAGAATATGTACATTGTATGCAATAGCTGCGAAGAAACGGGCATAGTCTGCATCTTTTCCTCCATGTGCAAAACCAAACAACTTTTCTGTCTCAGAATTAATTTTTTTGTTCCTTCTGCCCTGCTCCGTTTTGAGTTCCGATTTGAATATACGGATATTAGATTCTACATTCAAGTCATATTGTTCGCAATAACTTTCAACTTCTTCTTGTATACTCGTATTCCACGGTTCTGCATTAAACCCCCAATGAAATAAAATTCTATGTTTTCTTGGCGTTCCAATATTTTGAAATCTATTATGCTTAATCATTAACTCCTTGTGGAAAGACGTGTCATCAATCATCTTCGAACTAAGAAAGTAAAGCCATCGTTTAATTTCCGCATTTTTTGGAGATTTTCTACCATTCCATTCCATCCCAAAAACGTCCATGACATCCCTTGCGTGAGCCTCCCAGCTACTATGGGGAGAAGCTGACTGACACATACAAAATAAGAGCAAGAAAAAGGCTAAACACTTTTTATTCATCATCTTTAAAATAAATTTGCAAAGAAGTCACGGATTGTAACTTTGTCAAAATCTCGCAATTGTATCCCCAATGAAAGAGCAATCTGTGTTTACACTTGAATCCTGGATGTTTTTGCTTGAAGCTACAATAGAAAGGTTCACACTTGTCTATCATGTCGGAGCTTATAAATTGAGCCCAGTCACTTAATTGTGGAGAATCTTCAAATCCAAGTACGGCAATTATATCAGCATAATGCTTCTCCCGACCATCATGACATCTGGCCTGGGGAGAACATAGCATAACTAAAACAATAAGAATAAAAAACTTATTTTTAATCATATAGTCAATGTTGCGTATTCCGGTCGATACCCGTTCACCAATTCCGGTGATATCCGTTCAGTCCGTTGGTGATTCTCAGTATCCGTGGCAAAGTTAATGGATCGAAGTCCATGTAGATTTCCACCAAGATGCTTCGCCCGTAGAATTATTGTTTACTATTTTTCTTAGTAGCATCGTCAACTTGTTTTTCTTCGTCATCTGAAGAGAACCATCCACCAACTGTAGACCAGGTTTTACTCCACCAGGAAGGTTTTTCTGAGGAGGTTTCAGGCTCAGTTTTGTCATCACTTTTTGAATCTGTTGTAAACCATCCACTAACTGTAGACCAGGTTCCACTCCACCAGGAAGGTTTTTCAGAGGAGGTTTCAGGTTCAGTTTTATCATTACTTTTTGAATCTGTTGTGAACCATCCACTAACTGTAGACCAAGTTCCATTCCACCAGGAAGAATCCTCAACCGTTTCCCCTGTGGATTTGTCAGCTTGTTTGGCATGTAGGTACTCGTTCTTGGCTTCCGAATTTGCGAACAAACAACTTTTACCGTCATATACCATATATGGCATAAATGTGCATGGGTCATCATCATATTTGTATACTACCTGTAGATTATTTGAAAATACAAATCTCAGATAATAACCATTTTGAAGGTCTGAATGATGAACCTTATATCTAAGTGTATCACCATAAAATTCTATATCCAAATCTTTGGAACTCTTGCTTGCCTCTTTATTAATATCACTAAACTGACTAAAAGAAAGTTCAGTCCCGGATTTAGGCAGAGCATGATCTTCACAAAAATCAATGATATCATCAATGTCGCTTGCTGTCAGAGTAAATTCACTTTGCCTAGGCCATGATTCGTCTTTGACCTTGGCTAAATCAAGATTGGCTTTTAACTTGTATGTACCATCACTTAATGTCTCTACATACAGGAACTTGAGATTCTTGTTTGCCTTAAAACAATCTACATCGTTAATTTCATCTTCTGTTATTGAATTGCAATCTGTGGCTTTTAATTGGTGAATGACAACCTTTTTCTTATCATGTTTTTCCAAATACATATACACGTCATTGGGGGAGAAAACAGTCTTGTTGGACAACGCCAAATGGAAGTCTTCATTAAATGTCTTTATAAACCATCCAACCCCCAATACAGGCACTGGCACCCATCTGTACCATGGTCTTTTGTAGCAATCAGTGAACGTTAAATTCTGATTGATTTGCATCCAAGGTTTTGGCTGAGAATAAATCAGATAAGTCATGAACCACGGCTCTTTCATTTAAGTTAGAAAAGAAGACATAATGCCCCTTACCCGACCTGTTGTAAATCGGGCAAATTATTGTTTCTGTATGACAGATAGTTACGCCGTTGTC
>CAVJRQ010000035.1:0-3837 GCA_963652075.1 Acutalibacteraceae bacterium | reverse complement strand
TGAAGCATCTTAGTAAAATAACACTATAAGTGTAAAGTAAATTCAGTCATAGTCATCGTAAGTACTTTCATCGGTCAACGTAAGTACTTACGTAAGCCAACGTAAGTACTTTCATCGGGCAACGTAAGTACTTACCCAAGCCAACGTAAGTACTTGCGTGGACAACACGTACGTGCTACGGGTGAAACCACTGACGCTTTCATTGATTAAGTCGCTCATTGTCAGCAGTTCCGATGTCGTACGACATTGGATGTTATAGTCGTACGTTCTTAGGTGCTATAGTCGTACGTCATTAGGTGTTATAGTTGTACGACGTTAGGATGCATGGTCGTACGATATGAAAGTGCAATGTAAAGTATTGATGTTCAGCACTCTATTCCTTTGTATTTTTCGGGGAGACTCTCGTTGATGGCTTTGTAGGCCTTCTCCATGGTAGCGCGGATGTTTTCATGCCCTTGTCCCTGTGGGTAGATAGGTTCATGAAGCGTGAGCGTCATGCGATGGCGTTTGATGAATCCGCCTGAACGGGGCAACACCTCGAAAGAGCCGTTGATGCTCATCGGCACGATAGGTAACTGCAGTTCATCCGCAAGTTGGAACGCTCCTTTCTTGAATTGTCCCATATGTCCTGTCGAAGTGCGCCGTCCCTCGGGAAACACTACCAGCGACATGCCGTCCTGCAACGTATGGCGGGCGTGGTCAATGGTCTCCTGTACCTTTTTCGGACCGGACTTGTCGACAAAGATATGACCGGCGGCTTGGCATGCCTTGCCCACGAGGGGAATGCTGCGGAGCGACTTCTTCATCATCCATTTGAAGTTGCGCCCCAGAAATCCGTAGATGAGGAATATGTCAAACGCCCCCTGATGGTTGGCCACAAAGATATAAGAGGTTTTTCTGCGTATGTCGGCATGTCCGTTTACCGTGATGGGAAGAAACAGGATGAAGCAAGTCAGCTTGGACCATATTCTGCCGGGGTAATAGCCCCAAAAGCTGCCTTTCCCGAGGAAAGAGCCGACAATGGTGACAAGTGCCGTGAGAAACGTCAGCACCAGAAAAATGGGAGCTGCGATGCATCCTTGATAGATTCGGTAAACAATGGTGACCATATAGGTATTACTTTTGTTGCCGACAAAGTTATATAATTATTTCAATTATTGTGTAAAGTAAGGCTTTTATTTATCGGCTTACCGGTCGAATGACAAGGCTTCGCCTCTACAGTTGTCGTTCACGCGGTTGTTGGCATAGACCGTGGTGCCGTTGACAAAGGTCCGCTTCACTTTCCACTGGAAGGTGTGACCCTCCAATGGACTCCAACCACACTTGCTCAGAATATTGTCGGCACCCACAGTCCAAGGCTCATGCGGAGCGACCAACACGAGGTCCGCCTTGTATCCCTTGCGGAGGAATCCGCGGCGCGAGATGTCGAAGAGTCGGGCAGGGGCATGGCACATCTTTTCCACAACCTGCTCCATAGAGAGAACCCCTTGGTCGGCCAGTTCGAGCATCGTGACCAGTGAAAACTGCACCATAGGCATCCCGGAAGCGGCTTTCAGGCATCCTCCCTGCTTCTCGCTGAGCAGGTGGGGCGCATGGTCGGTGCCGATAACGTCGATACGCCCGTCCGTCAAGGCACGGCGCAACGCGTCACGGTCTTGCTCGCTCTTGATGGCGGGGTTACACTTGATGCGTGTGCCCAGACGTTCATAATCCTTGTCGCTGAAATAGAGGTGACTGATGCACGCCTCCGCGGTGATGCGTTTTTGCTCCAAGGGAGCGGACGAGAAGAGGTTCAGTTCGCGTGCCGTACTGACGTGGGCGATATGCAGACGCGCTCCCGTGCGCTGCGCCAACTTCACGGCCAGGGCGGAGGAACGGTAACAAGCCTCCTCGCTACGGATGGCGGGGTGGTATTTCACGTCGGGGTCGTCACCATAGAGCGATTTGTAGTGCTCGGTGTTGGCCGCTATCAGCGCGGAGTCCTCGCAGTGCGCCATGATGGGCAGCGGGGCTTCGGAGAAAATCTTGAGCAGAACCTCCTCGTTGTCCACCAGCATGTTGCCTGTGCTGGAGCCCATGAACAGCTTGATGCCGCACACTCGTTGCGCAGGGAGCTGCGTGAGCAACTCTCCATTGTTGTTGGTAGCCCCGAAGAAGAAGGAGTAGTTGACGCGGCTCTTCCGTGCCGCCTCGGCAAACTTGTCGTCCAGTGCCTTCAGCGTAGTGGTCTGCGGCTTGGTGTTGGGCATCTCCATGCAGGAGGTGACACCACCTGCCGCCGCTGCACGGCTCTCGCTCTCCATGTCCGCCTTGTGCGTCAGTCCGGGGTCACGAAAGTGCACGTGGTCATCAATGACACCCGGAAGCAGGTAGAGCCCGTCCGCGTCCATTACTTCGGTGAAAGCCCCTTGCGGTTCGGTTCCTTGCGGCAGGATGTCCGCTATCGTGTCGTCTTCGATAATCAGTGAACCTTTTTGTGACTGACCCTCGTTGACGAGGATGGCGTCTTTGATGAGTGTACGGGTCATGTGCTCGTTGTTTGTTTCTATACCTTATTATATTGTAAACGGAAGAATCTTCTCAGGGTCGGTGATAGTTCTTGAACCATCCGTCCAAACGAAGGCGGATGACCCCGAAGATTGCCTCGCCGAAGATGCTGCTGTTCATCTTGGATGTGCCCAACTCGCGGTTGATGAATATCACGGGCACCTCCTTGATTTTGAACCTGAACTTGTAGGCGGTGTATTTCATCTCTATCTGGAAGGCATAGCCTTTGAAACGAATCTTGTCCAGACGAATCGTCTCCAACACCTCACGCCGGTAGCAGACGAATCCGGCCGTGGTGTCGTGGATGTTCAGCCCGGTGACGAAGCGGACGTATTTCGACGCGAAATAGGACATCAATACCCGTCCCATAGGCCAGTTGACCACATTCACGCCACTCACGTAACGCGAGCCGATGGCTACGTCATCCCCCTCGTCGGCACAGGCGGCATAGAGTCGGGGCAGGTCGTTGGGGTTGTGCGAGAAGTCCGCGTCCATCTCGAAGACATAGTCGTACCTCCGTTCAATGGCCCACTTGAAGCCGGCGATGTAGGCAGTGCCCAGTCCTAATTTTCCCCGCCGTTCTATCAAAAAGAGCCGTTCGGGGAATTCCCCCTGCATAGACTTCACGATGTCTGCCGTGCCATCGGGCGAACCGTCATCGATGACCAAGACATGGAAACACTTCTCGAGACCGAAGACCGCCCGGATGATGTTGCCGATGTTCTCCTTTTCGTTATAAGTCGGGATAATAACAATGCTGTCAGTTACTTGCATACCTATCGTTGGCTAAAACTTTGACAAATGTAGTGATAATAAGCGTACGCAACGTTATCGCTGTGGTTTTTTTAATCTGTTTTCACCATTTCGGCGGATGCAACTATTCAGCGAATAAATTAGGCTTCCCATAAGTTCTCGTTGTACCTTCCTCGCATTCTTGGACAAAAGAAAGAACTGACCCGTCAGTTGACTACTCAAGGAGAGCCTTGATATCCGATTCCTTCATCCCTGCAATCCTGGCGACTTCCGAGACTGATACACCACTATCAATCAAAGACTGAATCATCACTCGAAGCTGAGAGTCCCTCTTCGCAAGTTTGGACTCTTGCTCCGTGAGTTTGGACTCTTGTTCAGCAAGCTGAGAGTCTTTCTCCGCAAGCTTTGCATCCCTCTCCGCTATCATCTTGTCGCGGTTCATGATGGCGGTGTCACGGTCCTCGATGGCGGAGAAATACTCGTCCTCCACGTTCATCTCCTGGCGCAAGTCCGCGTTCACGGCAGCCGCGCTGAGCC
>CAVJRQ010000034.1:0-34637 GCA_963652075.1 Acutalibacteraceae bacterium | reverse complement strand
AGTACTTACGTTGGCTCATGTAAGTACTTACGTTGGCAGGTGCAACCGCTTGCGTTATCGGGCGAATTTTACCAACTTCGGACTATATAAGTCCTGAGTACACCGGCATACGGGCAATCATTGTCCTCCGCCAATGTACTCAGGGCTTGCGTCCTGGACAGATTCTTGGTCTGCTTATCCGTCGCCTATATCAAAGGCTCTCAATCAACCGTTTCAGTACGACGGTTGCGGAAATCTCACGGTTGGCAGCCTCGGGAATGACGATGGACTGGGGGCTCTCTATCACGTCGTCCGTCACAATCATGTTGCGGCGCACAGGCAGACAGTGCATGAAATAGGCGTTGTTGGTCACCGCCATTTGACGGTCGCTAACTGTCCACGCACGGTCGGTACTCAATATCTTGCCGTAGTTGTCGCCCGTATAAGCGGCCCAGTTCTTGGCGTACACGAAGTCTGCCCCTTCGAAAGCCTTCATCTGATCGTACTCCACCTTGGCATTGCCCACGAATTTAGGGTCGAGTTCATAGCCGTGCGGATGGGTGATGACGAAGTCATAGTCGGTGGCGTTCATCCATTCAGCGAAAGAGTTCGGCACGGCCTGAGGCAACGGACGCGGATGCGGAGCCCAGGTCATCACCACCTTCGGGCGTGCAGTCTTCTTATACTCCTCAATCGTAATCAAGTCGGCAAAACTTTGCAAGGGGTGACGCGTAGCGGCTTCCATAGAGAAGACCGGACGACCTGAATATTTGATGAACTGATTGAGGATCACCTCTTCATAGTCGTACGCCTTGTTCTCGAACCGGGCAAACGAACGCACGCCGATGATGTCGCAGTAGCAGCCCATCACAGGCACCGCCTCCAACAGGTGCTCGGGCTTGTCACCATCCATGATGACACCACGCTCCGTCTCCAGCTTCCATGCGCCCTGGTTGATGTCCAACACGATGACGTTCATGCCCAGGTTGAGTCCGGCCTTCTGGGTGCTCAGACGGGTACGTAGACTGGAGTTGAAGAAAATCATCATCAAGGTCTTGTTCTTACCCAACTCCACGTATTTGAAGCGGTCTTTCTTTATCTCAAAGGCTTCTTTCAAGGCGGATTTCAAATCGCCCAAATCCTGTACGCAAGTAAAATTCCTCATTTCTTTCTTATTTATGTTTTGTTTCGTTTCTGTTTGATTGTTTCAGTTTCCCTTATGCCTGTCGCACCTGCCCATCGCCTTTGATGAGCCATTTGTAGGTAGTCAGTTCTTCCAATCCCATCGGTCCGCGCGCATGCAGCTTTTGGGTACTGATGCCTATCTCTGCTCCCAACCCGAACTGTGCACCATCGGTAAAGGCCGTGGATACATTGGTGTAGACACAGGCAGCGTCCACACGACGGCTGAACAATTCCGCCGCATCGGCATCCTCCGTCACGATGCATTCGCTATGTTTCGACCCGTTGACACGTATATGCTCTAGAGCCGCCTCCAACGAGGGGACGGTCTTCAGAGCCATACGGTACGAGAGGAACTCCGTACCGAAACTCTCGTCGGTAGCGTGCTGCAGCAAATCGGCAGGATATTCTCCCTCCAAGACTTGGTAAGCCTGCGGGTCGGCATAGATTACGACCTGCTTTTCCCGCAGTCCGCTACAGAGCCGAGGCAGGTCGGCCAAACGTTGTTCATGGATGATTACACAGTCCAAGGCATTGCAGACGCTCACCCTGCGGGTCTTGGCGTTGAAAATGATGCGCGCGCCTTTTTCCACATCTCCGCTTTTATCGAAGTAGGTGTGACAGATTCCCGCACCGGTTTCGATGACAGGCACTTTGGCGTTGGCACGCACATAGCTGATGAGTTTGCCGCTTCCGCGAGGGATAAGCAAGTCCACATAACCCACGGCAGCGAGGAGTTCGGCTGTCGACTCACGGTCGGAGGGCAACAGTTCAACGACATGTTCGTCCACTCCCATGCGGTTCAGCACTGTATGTATCACCTTCACGATGGCACGGTTGGAGCTGTCGGCATCGCTTCCTCCCTTCAGCACGCAAGCGTTGCCGGACTTCAGACAGAGCGAGAAGACATCAAAAGTGACGTTGGGACGCGCTTCGTACACAATACCGATGACACCGAACGGTACGCTCACTCGCTTCAGTTCCATGCCGTTGGGACGTACGGTCTGTTTCAGTACACGGCCGAGAGGCGACGGCAAAGTTGCCACGTTGCGCATGTCGGCGGCAATGCCTTGAAGACGGGCATCCGTCAGTTGCAAGCGGTCGTACCGCGGATCGGACGAATCCATACGGTCCAGGTCTTTGCGGTTCTCGTCCAGAATGAAATCCTTGCGACGAACGGCCTCATCGGCAACGGCCAGTATCACCTCGTTTATTTTGTCGTCAGAGAGGAGCGACAGGCTTCGACTGGCCTGCTGCACCTTTTCAAAGAGTTCGTTCAGCATCCTTCCAAATATAAGTAATCGTAATGTATAAGGGGTTTCTTTCCGTGCTGTCCCAGCAATTTCTCTGCCTGTTCGGAACTGAAGGAGACCTTTCCGACCCCTATCTGTTCGCCTTCGCAGTCGATGATGCGCACGATGTCGTCCTTCTCGAACGAGCCTTCAATCCGCGTCACGCCTACAGGCAAGATACTGACCGCCTGACTGCCGCGTATCACGTTAGTGACGCACTCATTCAGATGGACGGCACCTTTGGCGAACCCTTCGGAGTGGGCAATCCACTTCTTGACGCTCGACACGGGCGACACCGAGGGCACAAAGTGCGTACACACGGTGTCCTGCGGATTCGCCATCAACTGAATCAGAATATTCTCCCGTTTGCCGTTGGCGATGTAGACATGCACGCCCTCATCCGCCACTTTGCGGGCAATATTGCACTTGGTCAACATGCCGCCCCGTCCGAATCCGGATTTCTCGGTCTGTATGTAGTCCGTCAGTTCTTTTCCGATGCCTACTTCACGAATCACTTCCGTCCCCGATTCCGAGGGAGAGCCGTTGTAGATTCCGTCCACGTTGCTCAGTATCACCAAGGCCTGCACGTCCATCATGGAGGCTATCAGCCCGGAGAGTTCATCGTTGTCGGTAAACATCAGTTCGGTGACGGAGATGGTATCGTTCTCGTTGACGATAGGCAGCACGCCATTCTCCAGCATCACCCGCATGCAGTTGCGCTGGTTCAGATAATGGCGGCGCGTAGAGAAACTCTCTTTGGTAGTGAGTACCTGGCCTACAGGAATCCCGTGGTCACGAAAGAGTTCGTAGTAGCGGTTGATGAGTTTGGCCTGACCCACAGCGGAAAAGAGCTGACGTTGGTCCACGCTGTCTAATTTACGCGTACTTTTCAGCTCACTTCTTCCGGAAGCGACGGCACCGGAGGAGATGAGTATCACCTCCATACCGTCCTTTCGCAGTTCCGCTATCTGGTCTACCAGGGCCGACATGCGGGTTACGTCGAGCGTACCGTCCTTACGGGCAAGCACATTGCTACCCACTTTAACGGCTACTCTTGCATATTGACAGTGATTCATTACTTTTCTTGTTTAACGGATTACCCTATGCAAAAGTAATGATTCTATCCGAAACCACAAACGGCAAGTTTCCGTTTCGTGCGTTTCGACCCGTTTTGCGACGGTATTTAACAAAAGGTGTCTTGCGCCTACGCCTCGGGACGGGACTCACCGTTCTCCTTGATGAGTTCCATTGCCCTGTCGTACCGGTCGTTCATCACCATCACAAGCACCGCCCCTCCTACTGCTAAGTAGGGGGATGTCACCAATGCCAACGTCTCGTCTTTAATCATTGCCTCGATGCCATTGGCTTCCAGCAGCCCCTTTATCAATTCGGCCTGCCATCGGTCGCCACTGAACACCTTCGCCATCGTGTCGTTTGTTCCTGTTGCCATAATGTGTATTATTTGTCCTTTTCGCGTATCTCCACCCGGCGAATCTTTCCGCTGATGGTCTTTGGCAACTCATCGACGAACTCTATCACACGGGGGTATTTATACGGAGCGGTCACGCGTTTTACGTGATCCTGCAACTCTTTCACCAAATCCGGTCCGGCCTTGGCCTTATAATCCTTAGCCAATACGATGGTGGCTTTCACCACCTGACCACGTATCTCAT
This sequence comes from Acutalibacteraceae bacterium, assembly GCA_963652075.1. Taxonomy (GTDB): domain Bacteria; phylum Bacteroidota; class Bacteroidia; order Bacteroidales; family Bacteroidaceae; genus Phocaeicola_A. The sequence continues at coordinate 30,511 of CAVJRQ010000034.1, read as the reverse complement.
CGGGCACACCGGTGATAGCGCACTCCACGACAGCCTTGTGGGTCATCAGCGCGCTCTCCACCTCGAACGGGCCGATGCGGTAACCGGAGCTCTTGATGACATCGTCGGCACGGCCTACGAACCAATAGTATCCGTCCTCATCACGCCAAGCCACGTCACCGGTATAGTAGACACCGTCGTGCCAAGCCTCATCGGTCAACTGTTTATTGCGGTAGTACTCCTTAAATAAGCCAAGCGGTTTACCTTTGTCGGTACGGATTACAATCTGTCCCTGCTCACCATCCTCCGCCGAACGGCCATCGGGGGTAAGCAAATCGATGTGGTATTGCGGGTTAGGCACACCCATGCTTCCCGGTTTGGGTTCCATCCAGGGGAAGGTGGCCAAGGTAAGGGTAGTCTCCGTCTGTCCGAACCCTTCCATCAAGCGGATGCCGGTCAGGCTCTTGAACGTGTCATACACCGCGGAGTTCAAAGCCTCGCCCGCCGTGGTGCAATATTCAAGTGAAGAGAGGTCGAACTTGCTCAAGTCCTCACGAATCATGAAACGATAGATTGTCGGAGGAGCGCAGAGCGAAGTGATATGATAGTCATGAATCTTGCCCAGAATATCCGCAGGCGTAAACTTCTCGTGGTCATAGACGAAGATGTTAGCTCCCGCTATCATCTGTCCGTAGAGCTTTCCCCACACGGCCTTACCCCAACCGGTGTCCGCAATGGTCAGATGCAGGCTGTCCTCGTGGAGGTTGTGCCAGAAGCTACCCGTAGCGATATGTCCCAAGGGATAGGTAAAATCGTGCGCCACCATCTTGGGCTCGCCGGTCGTGCCGGAGGTGAAATACATCAAGGAGATGTCATCGTTGGTATTGACCTGCTCAGGCCGGACGAACGGTTGGGCATTGGCAATGCCTTCAGCGAAGTTGTCGAAACCCTCGGGAACGACGGGGCCTACGCTAACCAAGCGTTCCACGGTAGGCGACTCGGGCATCGCGTCCTGAATATGTTTCAGTATGACTTCATCACCGGCAGCCACAATCATCTTGATGCTGGCGGCGTTGCAACGGTAAACGATGTCCTTCTTTGTCAGCAAGTGGGTAGCGGGGATAACCACGGCCCCCAGCTTGTGCAACGCGATAATGGAATACCAGAACTCGTAGCGGCGCTTCAGAATCAGCATCACCATGTCGCCCTTGCCGATACCCAGACTTTGGAAGTAAGAGGCGGTCTGGTCTGTATACATCTTCAACTCAGCGTAGGTGTACTGGCGGTGTTCACCTTTGTCGTTGGTCCATAGCAACGCTTTCTTGTCGGGTTGCTCGGCAGCCCATGCGTCAACCACATCGTATCCGAAATTGAAATTCTCAGGAACCTTGATACGGAAGTTCTTGACGAAATCCTCCTGAGAAGTAAAAGTAGTCTGTTCTAAAAATCTTTCTACCATCACCTATTACATTATTATAGCCAGAAACTTCACCGGTTTGCCGTCGAGGGCCAACATGCCGTGAGGCAGTGCCGAGTTGAAGTAGAGGCTGTCTCCTTCATTCAATATTAGTTCCTTACCGTTCACATCGAGGAGCATGCGGCCTTCGATCACCATGTTGAATTCCTGTCCTTGATGTACGTTGTATTGTATTTCAGTGTCTTGTTTCGGCTCCACCGTGACGATGAACGGGTCAGCGATACGTCCACGGAAGCCCGAAGCCAACGACTGGTACTTGTAAGCGGAGCGGCGTTCCACGGACATCCCCGTGCCCTTGCGCGTGAGAAAATAACTGCTCATCTTGGGCTCTTCACCAAACATCAGCACACTGAGCGAAGTCCCGTACTGACGGGACACGTGTTGCAAGGTGCTGACGGATATGTCGACCGTACCGCTCTCTATCTTGCGGTATTCATCCACTGACAGTTGGCAGCATTTCGCCATCTCCTCTTCAGAGATATCAAGCACATCGCGCAGTCCGCGCAGACGTGCCGCTATTTGTCTTATCTGTTCATTCATAACTAAAGGAGTTTGCTGTTACCGATAAACTTCAGGTATCAAATTCACCGGACAAAGATAATGCAAATCATTTCCATTTTTCATTCTTTTACTCTATTTTTGTCGGACAGAAAACAATTCTCCTTATGAGCAAGATTATCTCCGCAAGAGTTGAGTCGCTGCGCAACGCGATGAAACAGCAAGGCATAGAGGCCGTCATCATTCCCAGTACGGATCCGCATCTGAGCGAATACGTACCCGACCACTGGAAGACACGCGAGTGGATTTCCGGTTTCAACGGGTCGGCAGGCACGGCAGTCGTCACATCGGACAGAGCCGCCCTGTGGACTGATTCGCGTTACTTTCTGCAGGCCAGTGAGCAATTGGCCGGCACCGGGTTTACGCTGATGAAAGAGCGTATGCCCGAGACACCATCCATCAGCGAATGGCTGTCGAGCGTGTTGCCCCCCCGTGCCGCAGTGGGCATCGACGGCTGGACACACAGTGCCAATGACGCGAAAGAGTTGCGGCGTGAGCTGCAGGCAACGGGACATGAGTTGCGTACGGACTTCGTCCTCCCTACGGACGAATGGACCGACCGTGCGCCGCTGCCAAGCGATGAAGCCGTGGAGCATCCGCTTTGCTATGCAGGAGTCACCTGCCTCCAAAAGATTCAGAAGCTGCGGCAGGAGTTGCAGGCAAGGGAGCTACGGGCAATGCTCATCCCCACTTTGGACGATATTGTCTGGACACTGAACATCCGCGGCAACGACATACACTGCAATCCGGTGACGGTGAGCTATCTGATTGTATCATTGGACGAGACCCTCTGGTTTGTCGACCCGAAGAAAATACCGACAGAGACAGCGCACTATTTAGCCAATGAGGGTGTAAGCATCCTGCCCTACGAATCGGTGCAGGAGAAACTGCGGTCATTTGCCGACACGCCGTTCTGGATGGACGGCAGCCGCACCAACTATGCGCTCTACAGCATTTTGGCAGACAGTCCGAAACTGTACGACAAAGAGCCATTGCCTGTTCCCTATCTGAAGATGGTAAAGAACGAAACGGAGATGGAGGGATTCCGCCATGCCATGCTGCGCGACGGCGTAGCCATGGTGAAATTCCTCAAGTGGCTGGAGGAGGCGGTACCGGCAGGCGGACAGACCGAACTGAGTATCGACAAGCAGCTCTACGCCTTCAGGGCGGAGCAACCGTTGTTCAAGGGCATCAGTTTCGACACCATTGCCGGGTATCAAGCTCACGGAGCGATTGTACACTACGAACCGACACCGGAAACCGACATACCATTGAGGGCCGAAGGGCTGCTCTTGCTGGACAGTGGCGCACAGTATCTGGACGGCACAACGGACATCACCCGCACCATCGCATTGGGCGAGCCCACCGGGGAGGAGAAGTATCACTACACGATAGTCCTAAAGGCGCACATCGGACTGACGGTGGCGAAGTTTCCGCAAGGAACCTGCGGCACCCAGTTGGATGCCCTGGCACATGCCAGGCTATGGGAAGAGGGACTAAACTACATGCACGGAACGGGTCACGGCGTGGGGTCATACCTGAATGTACATGAGGGGCCTCATCAGATACGCGCCAACTACATGCCTACTCCTCTGCAACCGGGCATGACGGTAACGGACGAACCGGGACTCTACATCACCGGCCGCCATGGCATCCGCATCGAGAACACGTTGTTGGTGGTTCCTTATAAGGAGACTGAGTTCGGAGCGTTCTATCAGTTTGAACCGCTCACGATTTGTCCGATAGACACGAAGCCTATCGACATCAATCTGCTAACCTTGGAAGAAGTGCAGTGGCTGAACGATTACCACCGCATGGTCTACGAGCGGCTTGCCCCACACTTGGATGCCGCACATCTCCGGTGGTTGGCGGAAAAGACAAAGGAAATCCATAAATCATAAACAATATGCCATACATAAAATCAGTCAGGGGCTTTACCCCGGAAATTGGAGAAGATACGTTCGTGGCGGAGAACGCCACCATCGTAGGCGACGTGACCATAGGCCGCGGATGCAGCATTTGGTTCAATGCCGTATTGCGCGGTGATGTCAACAGTATCCACATCGGTAACAACGTAAACGTGCAGGACGGAGCCGTGCTCCACACGCTCTACGAGAAATCAACCATAGAGATAGGCAACAACGTTTCCATTGGCCACAACGTTACAATCCATGGGGCTACCATCAAGGACGGTGCTTTGGTGGGCATGGGAGCTACGGTGCTCGACCATGCCGTGGTGGGCGAAGGAGCCATCGTAGCCGCCAACGCTTTGGTACTGAGCAACACGGTTATCGAGCCGGGCAGCATGTGGGCAGGCGTTCCCGCCAAGTTTGTCAAGAAGGTAGACCCGGAACAATCCAAGGAACTGAACCAAAAGATTGCCAATAACTATTCAATGTACGCAAGCTGGTATAAGGAATAAAGGACAAGCAAAAGGCCGGGCGGCGCAATCAATCGAAATCAATCATAGACAGAACCTTGTCTGCCGCCCCCGCATTCCCGTTCACATAGTGGCCGGCAAGTTTGCCTGTCTGCAAACGGAATTCGGTATCCGTCATCAGTTTGTCCATGAATTCGTTGAAGTCGTCCGTTCCTTGTACCTCGAAGCCACCTTTCAACTGCAGGAGCTGCTGCGCCTCCTGGAACCGTTTGTTGTTAGGACCGAACAGGACGGGGATGCCAAACACAGCGGCTTCCAGCACGTTGTGGATACCCACGCCGAATCCGCCGCCTACATAGGCTATCTCGCCGTAACGATAGATGGAGGAGAGAAGTCCGAAGCAGTCGATAATCAAGCAATCAGCCTGTTTCACGTTCTCCTCCGTGGCTTGCGTATAGCGGACGTAAGGACGCTTCAGCCGACCGACAATCTCGGTCAGATGGTTCTCGCCAATCACATGCGGGGCGATGATGAGCTTCAGTTCGGGGTGGCGGTTAAAATAATCGATGAAGATTTCCTCGTCGGGCGGCCACGAGCTACCTGCCACGAATACGGTATGGTCTTGCTTGAAAGCCTCAACCAGCGGAAGTTGTTTGGCCTGTTGCATAATCTCCACCACCCGGTCGAAGCGCGTGTCTCCGACCACTGTCACATTGTGGATGTTGAGCGTTGCGAGCAACTGTTTCGACACCTCATTCTGCACGAACAGGTGGCTGAAGCGTGTCAGCACCTTATGGTAGCGTCCACCATACCAATGGAAAAAGACCTGTTCTTTCCGGAAGATGGAAGAGACACTGTATGTGGGAATATGTCTGCGTTGCAGCGCTTTCAGGTAGTTTTGCCAAAACTCGTACTTGATGAAGAAAGCCATGCAAGGGTGAGCCAACTTCATGAAGCGATGCACGTTGGTTGGCGTATCAAAAGGCAGATAGCAGATAATATCCGCCCCCTGGTAGTTCTTGCGAACCTCGTAGCCCGAAGGCGAGAAGAAGGTCAGCAGTATCTTATACTGTGGGTATTGCCTGCGGATACGTTCCATCAAAGGACGACCCTGTTCAAACTCCCCCAACGAAGCGGCATGAAACCAAATGTAGCGTTCGTCCGCTTTTACCTGTTGGCGCAAGATACGGAATACTTGAGCGTGCCCCTTCACCATCAGCCTCACCTTCTTGTCGAAGAGCGAGACGATTTTCACGGCCAACAGATAAGCGTAGATGACGAAATTGTACATGCGCTACTTACTGCTTCACAAATGTGGGATTACAATCACAAGCCACAGCCTTACGCAAGCGAGTCAAGGTTTCCGCTTTACCTAAGAAAGCGGAGATGTCGAACATGTGCGGGCCGATGCCGTCGCCCACCAAAGCCAAACGGAAGGCGTTCATCACGTTGCCGGTATTGTAGCCCTTGCCCTCTATCCATTTCATCACCACTTCCTCTTGGTGTTCCAGAGAGAAATCGTCGAGAGACTCCAACAGGTCCGCCAGTTCGGCCATCACCTCTTTCGAGTCTTCTTTCCACCGTTTCTTACGGGTTTTCTCTTCGTAGGCTTCGGGAGCGATGAAGAAGAACTTGCAGAGTCCCCACAACTCCTTCACGAAATTGACGCGACCCCTCATCAGACCGACAACGGTGGCCACCCTATCGATTGGCTCATCGATGCCATGCTCTTTGAGTATGGGCATAAAGAGTTCCGCCACTTTCCGGTCGTCCATCTTCAGGATGTATTCGTGGTTGAACCAGATGCCTTTCACATAGTCGAACTTGGCCCCGGCCTTGCTGCAATGGCTCAAGTCAAAGAGTTTCACCATCTCGTCGAGCGACATGATTTCCTGGTCGTTGCCGGGATTCCATCCCAACAGAGCCAAGAAGTTGAGCACAGCCTCCGGCAAATAACCCGCTTCGCGGTAGCCCGAGGAGACTTCGCCGCTCTTGGGGTCGTGCCACTCCAGGGGGAACACCGGGAAACCGAGTTTGTCACCGTCGCGCTTGCTGAGTTTCCCGTTGCCCACAGGTTTCAGCAGCAAAGGCAAGTGAGCGAACCGCGGCATGGTGTCTTCCCAGCCGAACGCCCGATAGAGCAACACGTGGAGAGGAGCGGACGAGAGCCACTCTTCACCACGGATGACGTGGGAAATCTCCATCAAATGGTCGTCCACGATGTTGGCCAAGTGGTAGGTCGGCAGTCCGTCCGCGGATTTATAGAGCACCTTATCGTCCAGAATGGACGAATTGATGACCACCTCGCCACGAATCAAGTCGTGTACGTGAATGTCCTCTTTGGGTTCTATCTTGAAACGTACCACATATTGGTTACCCTCCGCAATCAGGCGTTCCACCTCCTCTTTGGGGAGCGTAAGGGAGTTGCGCATCCCCATACGGGTAGACGCGTCATACTGGAAGTTCGGTATTTCGTTGCGTTTGGCCTCCAGTTCCTCCGGCGTATCGAAAGCGATGTAGGCCTTGTCGGCATCCAGCAACACCTTCACATATTTCTTGTAGATGTCCCGGCGTTCGGACTGACGGTAAGGACCGTAGTTTCCTCCAAAGCTGACACCTTCGTCGAACTGGATACCTAACCATTTGAACGATTCCAGGATATATTCTTCGGCTCCCGGAACGAACCGGTTCGAGTCGGTGTCCTCGATACGGAACACCAAGTCGCCACCATGTTGACGGGCAAACAGGTAATTGTACAAGGCCGTACGGACACCGCCGATATGCAATGCTCCGGTAGGGCTGGGAGCGAAGCGAACTCTAACTCTTCTTTCTGACATGATTGCTTAAGCGTAAAAATTCAGCTGCAAAAATAAGACTTTTTTCCCTAACTTATCGTATTTCTTCCTATATTCGCACAAAATATGCCACCTACCAAGGTGGCGACAATGTCTATTTGCACAATGAAAAGTCCAAAAATAACCTTTACGAAGGCCGGTCTCAACAAGTGGGTTACCTTTGTCGTAGCCTTGTTCCTCGTCGTCATGTTCATGCCAAGCGACAAGGGGTTCAACTATCAGTTCGAAGTGGGAAAGCCGTGGCGATACGACCAGTTGATGGCCACATTCGATTTTCCCATCTACAAGAGTGACGAGGCCGTCAAGCGCATACAGGACAGCATCCGCACCGCTTCGCAGCCCTACTACCAACGCAACACACAGGCGGAGGAGCAGGCGCTGAACAACCTGAAGAAGGACATCGCCACCGGGAAACATTTTCTGGGCAGCGGATACCTCCAACACGTCGAACGGACACTGAAGGAGATTTACAATCAAGGAATCGTCTCCAGCGACGACAAGGAAAAGATGTTGAAATCAGCGATATCGAGCCTCATCATCGTAAAGGACAATGTGGGTGTCTCACGCAGCATCCACGACGTGTACACGGAGAAGGAGGCGTACGAACATTTGCTGAGCGCGGACTCTTTGCACTACCAGAAGAGCATTCTGCAGAAGGTGAACCTCAACGATTACTTGGTCACTAACCTGACATTGGACAAGGAGAAGACAGAGGCGGCTATCGAAGAGAGCCTCGACAACATCCCGTGGGCGGAAGGCATGGTGCTCAATGGACAAAAGATAATAGACCGGGGCGAGGTGGTGACGGAGAGTACTTACCGGATTCTGTCTTCACTGAAAAAGGAGTCACAGGACCGGGAGGCCACTGACCAGCAGCACGACTTGACGATTCTGTTGGGTAAAACGCTGTTTGTCGCCTCCCTGCTTCTCTGTTTCATGTTTTACCTCTCGCTCTTCCGCAAGGATTATTTTCAGCGCAAGCGAAGCATCCTGTTGCTCACCTCACTGGTAATCGTCTTTCCCATCGCCACTTCGCTCATGGTGAGCCACAACATTCCGAGCGTGTATCTGTTGCCCTTTGCCATGATACCGATTATCGTGCGCGTCTTCATGGATTCGCGCACGGCGTTCATCGCGTTGGTCATTGCGGTACTGCTGAGTTCGGTTGTGCTGCGGTCGCCCTACGAGTTCGTGTTGTTGCAGTTGGTGGCCGGCATGGTTTCCATCTACAGTCTGCGCGAACTGACGGAACGCTCGCAGCTGTTCCGCACGGCTTTGCAGGTATGCTTGTCCTACTGCTTGCTCTATCTCTCCTACGAGTTGATTCACGAGAGCACCCTCAAGCAGCTCAACTACCCGCTGTATCTCAACTTTGTGCTCAACGGCATCCTGCTGTTGTTTGCCTATCCGTTGTTGTTCATCCTCGAAAAGACATTCGGCTTCACCAGCAACGTGACGTTGGTGGAACTGTCCAATGTCAACAATCCGCTGTTGCGTGAGCTGTCGGAAACCGCTCCCGGCACGTTCCAACACTCCATGCAGGTGGCGAATCTGGCGGCTGCCGTGGCCAACCGCATCGGAGCGAAGAGCCAGTTGGTCCGTACCGGTGCCCTCTATCACGACATCGGTAAACTGGAGAATCCGGTCTTCTTCACCGAGAACCAGTCCGGAGTCAATCCACACAAGGAGTTGAGCTATGAGCAGAGTGCGCAGATTGTCATCAGCCACGTGACAAACGGGCTGAAGTTGGCGGAGAAGAACAACCTGCCAAAGGCTATCAAGGACTTCATTGCCATGCACCACGGCAAAGGGAAGACAAAGTATTTCTACATCTCGTACATTAACGAGCACCCGGACGAGCAGGTGGACGAATCGAAATTCACCTATCCGGGACCCAATCCGGAGACCAAGGAGCAGGCTATCCTGATGATGGCCGATGCCGTGGAGGCCGCCTCGCGCAGCCTGTCGGAATATACCGAAGAATCCATCAGCGACCTGGTGGAGAAGATTATCGACTCGCAGGTGAACGACGGCTTCTTCAAGGAGTGTCCCCTCACCTTCCGGGATATTGCGCTGGCCAAAGGGGTTTTCAAGGAGAAACTGAAAATCATGCACCACACCCGCATCAGCTATCCCGAGCTAAACAAATAACTACGGAAGACCATGTACGCGGATGTCATTGTTCCCCTGCCGATAGCCAACACCTACACCTACTCTCTGCCCGAAGGGATGGAGAGGGAAGTGATGGTAGGAAGCCGGGTGGTTGTACCCTTTGGGCGCAAGAAGTTTTATACGGCGATTGTCGTACGGTTGCATGACACGCCCCCGGCGGAATACGAGACGAAGGAGGTGTCGGAGGTGCTGGATTCGCACCCCATCATCCTCCCCAACCAATATAAGTTTTGGGAGTGGATTGCCTCTTATTACCTGTGTACGATGGGCGATGTCTACAAGGCGGCACTGCCTGCGGGCATGAAGCTGGAGAGCGAGACGGTCGTGGAGCTGAACAGCGAATACGAGGCCGCTGAACCCTTACCGGAAAAGGAGCAACGGATTCTCGACCTGTTGGCTAACGAAAAGGAACAAAGCATCACGGTCCTGGAGAAGGAGAGCGGACTGAAAAACATCCTCACCGTCGTCAAGTCGCTCATCGACAAGGAAGTCCTCTTCGTGAAGGAGGAGCTGAAACGAACCTACAAACCGCGCACGGAGGCTTGCGTACGCATTGTGCCCGGCAATCCTACCGAAGAGCAGCTGCACGCATTGTTCCAAACGTTGGGACGGGCACCCAAACAACTGGCGCTGCTGATGCGCTACATCGAGCTATCGGGACTGATGAACGGCGGCAAACAGAGAGAGGTGACAAAGAAGGAGCTGATTGCCAAAGCCGGCGTTTCGGAAGCGATACTGAAGGGACTGACGGACAAAGGGGTATTCGAAGTCTATCACCGCGAGACGGGGAGGTTGCAGACCGGGCAGCGTCCTGTCCAGGAGCTGCATCCGCTCAGTGCTCCACAGCAACAGGCCCTGCGGCGGATTCAGCGGGTTTTCGACGAGAAGAACGTTTGTCTGCTCCATGGTGTCACCTCCAGCGGCAAGACCGAAGTGTACATTCACCTCATGCAGGAAACGCTGAAGGCAGGCAAACAGGTGCTCTACCTGTTGCCCGAGATTGCCCTTACCACGCAGATTACCAATCGGCTCAAGGAGGTGTTCGGCAACCGTCTGGGTGTCTACCACTCCAAGTTTCCCGACGCGGAGCGAGTGGAGATTTGGCAAAAGCAACTGAGCGGGCAGCCCTACGACATCATTCTGGGGGTACGTTCGTCCGTGTTCCTCCCGTTCAAGGACCTCGGACTGGTGATTGTGGACGAGGAGCACGAGAACTCCTACAAACAGCAAGACCCCGCCCCACGCTATCACGCGCGCAGTGCCGCCATCGTGCTGGCATCCATCTTCGGGGCGAAGACACTGCTCGGCACCGCCACGCCCAGCGTGGAGAGTTTCTACAACGCGCAGCACGGGAAGTATGGTTTGGTGGAGCTGACCGAGCGTTATCAAGACATCAAGCTGCCACGGATTGAGGTGGTAGACATCGCGGACCTGAAACGCAGGAAGGTGATGAAGTCGCACTTCTCGCCCTTATTGATTGAGGAGATGCAAAAGGCACTGGAGCGGAAAGAGCAGGTGATACTGTTTCAGAACCGCCGCGGCTTTTCGCAGATGATTGAGTGCAACGTATGCGGATGGGTGCCCCGTTGCCGCAACTGCGACGTGAGCCTCACCTACCACAAGGGTGTCAACCAACTGACCTGCCACTACTGCGGCACGGTCTACCAGGTTCCGCACTCCTGCCCCGCCTGCGGAAACGTCGAACTCACCAAGGTAGGCGTGGGAACGGAGCGGATAGAGGATGACGTGAAAGACCTCTTCCCGGAGGCACGCATTGCCCGCATGGACTTGGACACTACCCGTTCACGCAGTTCCTATGAGCGCATCATCAACGACTTCCAGGAGGGGAAGACGGACATCCTCATCGGCACACAGATGGTGAGCAAGGGGTTGGATTTCGACCACGTGAGCGTGGTGGGCATCCTCAATGCGGACACCCTGTTGTCGTTTCCCGACTTCCGCGCCTATGAGCGCGCCTTCCAACTGATGGCACAGGTGGCAGGCAGAGCAGGACGAAAGAACAAGCAGGGGCAGGTCATCCTGCAAACCAAGAAGGCCGACCTGCCCGTTATCCAACAAGTGGTGACCAACAATTACCTGCAACTCTATAACGACACGCTGGTGGAGCGCAAGCTGACTCACTTCCCGCCCTTCACACGCCTCATCTACATCTTTGTGAAGCACAAGAAAGAAGAGACAGCGGAAACTGCCGCCCGTGAAATGGCGGCCAGACTGACACAGACCTTAGGCACAGGACGCGTGAAAGGCCCTGCCAAGCCGCCGGTGTCGCGCATCCAGCTCTTCTACATCCGTCAAATCATGATTAAGACCGAACTGGACATCTCCTTCAGCAAGCTGCGCAAGTTCCTGCTCGATACCCGCCAGTCCATCCTGGAGGACGAGCGGTTCCGTTCGCTCATTGTCTACTACGACGTAGACCCACAATAAGGACCGTCCATGCAAATGTCCGGTCAACACCGGGTTCTTATGGAAGTGGCGATTCGCCCGGATAACGCAAGCAGTTGCATCGGGCAACGTAAGTACTTACGTGAGCCAACGTAAGTACTTTCATCGGCCATCGTAAGTACTTACGTGGAGACACGTAAGTACTTGCGTTTTTCGGGGCATCTCCATATATCCCTCCGAACGGACAGACTTTAATTCCATAGACCGTTGATTTTTCAACGGCAGGTCAGATATGGAGGGGTGGATTAAGAAGGTAGCGTAAGGACATAAAAAAAGGGTCAACGCCTTGACCCAACCTTTGTTAACCTTAAATCTAATATACTATGAAAAACACATTGCAAATGTACGGCAAATCTTTCTACCTGCAAGCAATCCGCCCAAAAACCTCCTTTATTTAATGTTTTTCTTGATTTATATCAAGAATGAAACATTTCTCAGCTCATTTGTTAAAACATGAAAAAACAGTAAAGGAGGCGTGCTCCACCGATGGAACGCACCTCCCTTACACCTGTTTATTATCTATAAGTTAGAATATATAAGCCACGGAAACCTGCCACGTATTGGTTTTGAAACTCATCGCGTCCACATGTTCAGTGAGACTTTCACTGGTGTCACCCAACGCAATGTTGTAGTTGATGCCGGCCTGCAAGTGGCTCAGCAGTTTCACACCGACACCAATGTTGGCACTCAGCGTAGAACTTTTCAGCTTGAAGTCATATTCCGTGAAGCTCTTGTCGCCGATATTCCAGGAGAACTGCGGTCCGGCAGCGACATAGATGCCAGCCACACTACCCAACCCGAAGGTGTATTTCAGGTTGACAGGGATGTCGATAGAGTTCATGTTGGCCGTTCCGGCATCCGTCTTGCAGGCAGCTTTGTGAGAGTAGAGCAATGACCCGTCCACCCCCAAGCCTATCAAAGGAACGGTAAACTCCGCCATCGGTCCAATGAAGTAACCCGTAGAGTTCTTTGTACTAATGTTATCAATGTCCGCTTTTGACAAGTTCAAACCGGCTTTCACGCCCCAAGAAATCTGGGCTTGTGTGGGCACTGCCACCCATGCGGCAACAGCGACCAACAATACTGTCATGATTCTTTTCATCGTTTCGCTTTCTTTAGAAGTTTGATAGCGCAAAGGTATGCCATAATTCTTATAAAACCATAAAAAAGGGGAGGAAAGTTCTCGCTACCACTTGACCGCAAGGCCTCAGCCGCCCTACATACCCATGGGCAGATAGAGGCTCGAACCGCGGCTCTTCTCTCCCTGGTTCAGGTTGAAGCGACTGTCGGAAGCACCCTTGCCCGTGGAGTTGAACTTATAGCTGAAGTTCACCGTCCAGTAACGGCCAAAGACGGGACGCCATGAGGAGAGCACGTAGTCCATCGTCACGGAGTTAGTAAAGGACATGCTCTTGTTGAGCAGGTCGTAACCGGAGAGACTGACACTGGCACGGTTTCTCATGAAACGGTAGCCCACAAGGGCATTGAGGTTCATCTCGCGATTGCCCGTCAACCCTTCGCTGAATGGATGAATCACATCATAAGCGAAGCGTGCGTTGAGGAAAAGCCGCTTGGTCACATTGTTCTCCGAAGAGACTATCAGCTGTTGCCCGAAGTAGTTGCGGTGGCCGCCTACGGTACTCTTGGCGTATGACAGGGAGGTGTATGATGACAGGTTTATGCGGTACTCGCGCGAGAAGTTGGAGCGGAGGTTCAACGACAACGCCACCTTCTGGTTGTAGTTGTGGTTCTTCACTTCTTGCACGAAGGAGGCGGAACGGCCGAAACTGTAGAACAGGTAGGACGACAGGCTCGACTTGATGCAGTCCAGCGTCCGCTGATAGCCCACGTTGGCGGAAGCCGACATGTCTCCATTGAAATTCTCGTAAGTGACGAGAGTAGCCCCGTTGGTCAACTTGTATCCGCCCAGATTGGGCAGTGACGCACCTTGGCTATAATAGTGGGTGCGTGAGGCGATATTGTTGCGGTTCAGAGTCAACGACGCGCCGTAAGAGAGGGAAGCCGCATTGGAAAAGGTCAGATTGCCATATAGCTGGAATTCGTGTGCGTGCGAAGGCTTCAGCTTGGGATTACCGCAGCTGACAAACAACAGGTTCGCGTCGTTAATCTGTTCCGACAACTGCTCCATGGAGGGCAACTGAGTGGAACTACTGTAACCGAATGAGATTCCGGATGAAAAGCCGCCAAAGCGCAGCGTAAGGCTCGGGTCGAAGTAGAGAAAACGGTGGTCGCTCTCATTTTGGCGATAGAGCACACGATCCTCCGCACGCACGGCATATTGACAGTTCGTCCCCACGGAGAGGTTCAGCTTGCCCACGGCGACGTTATAGCCCACAGCCATCGAGAGGGTATGGTAGTTGCGAGTATAGTCCTGGCTCGAAACCGAGTCCAGTCGCATCACCGCGCCGTCCGCTTCCAGTCGCAGTTCCTTCATGCGGTCATCGATTCGCCGATAAGAGAGGTTCATGCTGACGTTATGGTAGATGCCCTCCTCCATTGGGGATTCCTCTTCGTCCACGGGAAGTTCTTTCCGTTTCCTCGGCTGCGTGAGGTTGACGGACAGGTCCAGCCCCACGCCATAGTTCCGTTGGTAGCCGTCCAGGTCGGTCCGATACACACGGTTAGAGGCAGTGGACTGGACAGAGTCGAGGCGCATGCCGTCACCGTTGTTCTCACTGAGTTGGAAATTGGCATTGCCGTTAAGGTGCATCCCTTTGTGTTCAAACAGTTCCCGGTAGATGCCGGCAGACCAATTATACGCTTTCCGGTCTGTTTGCCGGGTTGTGGACGTGTAGTCGGCCTCCCCGTCCGTCGTCGTGCGTGCGCCATTCAGCGAATAATCTCCCGTCCGGGTGACACTAAGGTCTGTAAACGCACGGAAGGAGTGGTGCATATAATCTTCGTAGGAGGCTTTGATGGTGTGCGAACGGTTGCGTGAAGCGGTGTAGGAGGAGTCGTTGTAGAGGCGTTCGGTATAACTCCCAGAGGGTTCGTAACGGCGGGTGCTATAGTTCCAGTCCCGGTTTCGGGTATCGTCGTAGGAGTAGCTGAGGGCATATTGCGGCCCTACCTCCACGTCGCCCAGATGTCTCTCCATCCCGGCTCCGGCATAGACATCGCGCGAGTCGGGATTGGTGGAGCGCGACACGTTCAGAATGTCGCTTATCATGTTCGTCTCGCGGTTCACGTTGTTCACGAAGGCGTTGCCACTCAGCAGCAGAGCTTCCGAGAAAAGGTTCGCTGTCGCTCCTATGGCATACCGGTCATGATTGTCCTCTATGTTTTTGCCGTAACTGGCCAAGGCGTGCCCCACCACAGCCTTGGTGAGTTTGCTTTTCGTCTCGATGTCGAACACGCGTTCCTTCTCCGCCGCAAGGTTCCCGTCCAACCGGTTCTTGGCGGAAACCTGGTCATAGCTTTTGATGGATATCACGTCGTCGGCCGAGAGGTTCTCCAGCGCATTGCTCACGCTGTTGCCGAACAGCAGTTTGCCGTCCACATAGGTACGCGACAAGGACTTTCCAAAGACCTTAATGTCGCCACCCTCCCCTATCTGCACCCCGGGAAGTTGTTCCACTATCTTCATCACCTCATCGCCCATCAGTGTCTTGAAGGCGGCGGCATGGAAGACTACGGTATCTCCTTTCAGGGTAAACGGCGGCACTTTCCCTTTCACCAGCAGGTCATTGAGCTCCACGTTCTTGGGTTTCATCTTGAACACGCTACCGGCATAGTCGTTACGTATGTTAATCTCCCGTTCAATTGTCTCATAAGCCACGTGTGACAGACGGATGTGAGCCTTCCCCATAGGCACCCGCTTGAAGTAGAACTGTCCGTTGAGGTTGGTAATGCCGCGCAATGTGTCGCCGGCCACAACGAGCTCCACCACCACGGCCGGCACTTCTTCGAACAAGTTCGTCCCTTCATCCTGTTCCACTACGAAACCGCTGAAGGCGGTCGTTTTCACCTTCTTTTTCTGCTGGGCGTCGCAAGGTTGCGCAAGGAGGCAAAGAATAGTCGCGAGGAGTAGTATATAGTTCGGCATTCGTTGGCGTGATTTGTGATACCTGTACATTCTTCTTATTGCGCTGCAAAAGTAATTGTTTTTTTGTTGTATCTTCGCAGTGTCTTTACAAAGAGAGTCGAATAAGTAAGAGAGAAGAAATGGAGGAGCGTGAATTGCTAATCCGGTTGAGCGAGGGAGACAGTTGGGCATTTGCCTATCTGTTCCGATGCTACTACAAAGACCTCGTGCTGTTTGCGGGAACCTATCTGAGGGACAAGGCGACGTGCGAGGACGTTGTACAGGACGTGTTCGCCAAGCTCTACAAAGGTCGTGCAGAAGCCGTGAAAATCCAATCCTTGCGTTCTTTCCTTCTGAGGTCCGTGCAAAACGCCAGTCTTAACGAAATCCGCAGGGACGAGACGCATCGAAGATACGTGGAGTTGCACGCCTTGTCCGGTGAGGAGATTCTCAAAGAGACAGACGACTACCTGTTGTATTCCGATTTGAGCGTCCGCCTACAGGAAGCCCTTGAGCACCTCTCTCCGATGCAGCGACAATGTTTTGAAATGAATCGTATGCGGGGAATGAAGCAGGCGGATGTAGCCCAAGAGTTGGGCATACCGCTGAGGACAGTAGAGTCAAGGATTGCCGAAGCCTTGAAAATCCTGAAGTTCCAATTGAAGGATTATTTTGCGATCATCATGTTCTTTTTTACCATCAAGTAGGGCATCCCCGTCCCTGGATAATCATATAGCACGCAATTTACTGCGAACCAACGTGTTCCAGTCGGATTCCATTCTCTTCTATCGGTTGGCCTTATCCGCTATTTTGAGCCCGACATCCATTTTTTCTTTCTTTTTCTTGCGGTTATTCCTCCGTAGTGTGTCTTTTTAATAAAACGGCAAACTATGAACAAGGACATTGATCAGCTAATCTATCGTTACTTGTCGGAGGAGGCCACCTCTGACGAAGTACAACAGTTGGACGTATGGTTGAGCGAAGACAAGGAGCACATCCGTTACTTCTTCCGCATCAAAAACCTCTATGATGCCGCTCATCCCGCTTTTGCCCCTGACACGATTGACGAACAAAAGGCGTATCGAGACACTCTCCGTCGTATAAACGGCAAGAGGTCTGCCACCCGTTGGTGGTTCACCGCCGCAGCCGCTGTAGTCGCCCTGTTGGTGGTGACGACTGTCACTTTGCATTTCACCCGGACAGAGCAGAGCACGAAGCCCGATGTGACACAAAGTCCGGCACGGTTTCAGCAAATAGCCTCGGCCATGTTGGTATTGCCATCGGGTGAAGAGATTCCTTTGGGAGAGGCAGACTCTTTAGACATCACCGAAAACAACAGCACCGTAGCAAAGGTGAAAGACTGTGCCATCAACTACTCCGACAATGAGACCGATGCGCCAGTCGAAGCGTATCACCTTCTGCGCATTCCGCGCGGTGGGGAGTTCAAACTTACCTTGAGTGACGGAACGAGAATCTGGATCAACGCAGAGACAGAGGTGCGTTATCCGTCCCGTTTCACTGGACAAGAGCGCAAGATATATGTCACCGGGGAGGCCTACCTGGAAGTTGCGCACAATGCGGAACAACCATTCAAAGTGGTGATGCCCCAAAGTGAAGTGACCGTGTTGGGTACTTCGTTCAACGTAAACACCTACCCCGAGCTACGTGAAGAACAGGTGACGCTTCTTAAAGGAAAGGTACGGGTATGCACCCAGGCAAACGGACAGTCTATCGTGTTGAAACCGGGCGAACGGGCTTCGGTAAGCAAGGCGGACGGAGCACTGAGCAAACGGGCAGTGGACCCGGAGCTCTATTGCGCTTGGCACAAAGGGGTGTTGGCCTTCAACAACAGTTCGTTGGAAACAATCCTCACGACCCTCTCACGCGTGTATGACATCAAGGTTCGCTGGGAGGATGAGTCGTTGAAGCGATTAGCCTTCACGGGTGAAATTCAGAAGTATGAGCAGACAGACAAGTTCTTGCAGATGATAAGCCTTACCAACGATGTGCGGTTCGAGATTCACGGGAGAGAGATTATTGTCATGAAACCATAATGAAAGGGGTGGTCGGTGATGCCACACCTCCCATCCCCCAATTAAATACCAAAATCAATCCAGTATTAATTTCAAACGCAAAAGTATGAGAAAAGAGAAAGAATTATTTCCGCCGTCGGCTAAAATAACGTTAACCAGGCGGATGTGCATCTTCGTATGCTTTCTTTGCATGATGGCCTTACAAACAATGGCCCAAGACGCAAAGAGGGTAACGTTGCATCTTACGAACTCTACGATGACGGAGTTTGTGAAGCAGGTAAAGCAACAAACGGGTTACACTTTCTTCTACAACAATGAGGTTCCGGCTATCGTGGAGCCCGTCAACGTAGACAAGAAGAACGCACCCTTGGAAGAGGTGTTGCGTGAGGTGTTAGCCCCCAAGGGTTACACGTTCACCATTGAAGACCGCACAATTATCATCAAGAAAGCAACTCCCGTTCCGGTGAAAAAGTTCGATGTTTCCGGTACGGTTGTCGATGAGAGAGGCCTCGCCCTTCCCGGTGTCAATGTGGTGGTAAAGGGGACAGACCAAGGAACGACAACCGACATGGACGGAAAGTTCACGCTGACCTTGGACAAGCCGAACCCTACGCTGACATTCACGTTCGTTGGAATGGAAACCCAAGAGATTAGGCACAAGGGGCAGAGAGAGATAAAGGTAAGGATGAAGGAGGCGCAGGCCGAAATCGAAGAGGTAGTCGTAACAGGTATGTTCACCCGTAAGGCAAACAGCTACACGGGAGCCGTTACCACTATCAAGGGAGAAGACCTGAAAGCCGTAGGCAACGGCAACGTGTTGCAAAGCCTGAAGAATATCGACCCGTCATTTATGATTGTGGAGGATTTGTCCGCAGGCTCTGACCCGAACACCTTACCGAATATCCAGATGCGAGGACAGACGGGATTCTCTGAGGTGGTTAGCGAATACCAAGAGAACCCGAACCAACCCTTGTTTATCCTGAACGGATTCGAAACGACAATGACTAAGATTCTCGACTTGGACATGAACCTGGTGGAGAGTGTTACATTGCTGAAGGACGCTACGGCAAAAGCTATCTATGGTTCGAAAGCGGCTAACGGAGTGGTGGTTGTAGAGACAAGACGACCGGGGAAAGGACGCATGAAAATCTCGTACACAGGAAGTGTGGACATTGAAGCTCCGGACCTGTCGAGCTACGACCTCTGCAACGCATTGGAAAAATTACAAGCGGAACGGAATGCAGGGTTCTACTCCAGTGAGTCGGCAAAAGCCCAAATAGAGAGAGACCAACAATACAGCCTTATGCTCAGGGATGTCTTGGCAGGTGTCAACACCTACTGGTTGGACAAGCCTTTGCGTATAGGTGTCGGACAGAAACACTCGCTGTACCTTGAGGGTGGAGATGACTACATGTTATACGGAGTAAACCTGAGCTACAATGATGTGGCTGGTGTGATGAAGGGTTCGGACAGATCCATACTGAATGGAGGCATCACCCTTTCGTATCGCCACAAAAAACTCTCATTCCGCAATCAGTTAAGTATCGACGAGAACAACTCAAGCGACTCTCCCTATGGGACTTTTAGCCAATATGCCAAGCTAAATCCTTACAATCGTATCTATGATGACGATGGCAATATGAACAGTTTCTGGACGAATAACATCACCGAGTACAACTACCTCAAAAACGGGTCGATTAATACCCGCTACGAGGATAAGTACACGATGCTGACCGAAAACTTTTATGTTGAATACCAGGCAACGAAAGACCTTCGGCTTACCGCCCGTTTCGGCCTCATCAAAAAGAACAGTGAATCGGAAGACTACAAGCCGTTCGACCATACGGATTTCATCAATTACTCAGGCGACAAGGTCGCGTTGAAAGGGTCATACGCTATAAGCCAACGGAAAGACAACACTGTCAGTGCGGATTTGGGAGCGGCTTATTCCTTACAGGTAAACAAGCACCTCTTCTTCCTCAATGCGCAATACAGCTTGAGCAGACAAAAATATGACTATTACGCCCTCACTGCCGAAGGACTACCGAATGAAAATATGGACCACATCTCCATGGCGGTACAATATCAAGGGACCAAGCCTACAGGCGGAGAAGGAATCACGCGCGACATGGGTGTTGTGACCTCTTTGAACTATTCATACAATGATTGTTACTTGGTGGATATTAACTACCGCTTAACAGGGTCATCGGATTTCGGAGCGGACAAGCGTTGGGGAAGTTTCTATTCTTTCGGTGTCGGCTGGAACTTGCATCAAGAGAGTTTTCTCAAAGATACCCCATGGCTTACCCGATTGAAGCTTAGAGCCTCAACCGGATACACCGGTACACAGGGGTTCAGTTCATATGCCGCGGTACCTACGCTGAATTACTATCAAGAGACTTATCAAGGACAGTTGGGATCTTACCTCCTTGGACTGGCGAATTCAAATCTGGCATGGCAAAAGAAATATGATACGAACTTTGGTGTGGACTTATCTCTTTTCGACGGGAGCCTGAACGGACGCTTCGACTATTACGTCGCGACAACCAAAGGAACGATTACGTCAGTATCCACGCCTCCATCTACCGGTTTTTCCTCATACACGGCAAACCTGGGCGAAGTGGAAAACAAAGGTTGGGAAGCCAACTTGAACTGGCGTGTTTGGCGGGACGCTAAAACAGCCAGCTATGTCACGTTGTACGCGTCCGCATCCGCAAACAAGAACGTACTGAAGAAAGTCTCCAACTCGTTGAAGGCGCTGAACGACAAGTCGGACGAACAATATGAAACGGACAAGACCAATACCGCCATCCCGGTACGCTACGAAGAGGGCAGTTCCATGACCGCCATCTGGGTAGTCAAGTCGTTGGGTATCGACCCGGAGACAGGTAAGGAGGTATTCGTGAAAAAGGATGGCTCACTTACCTATGACTGGAGCAGTAGTGACTATATTGACGGGGGTGACTCCCGTCCGAGGGTTTCCGGTAATTTCGGCGTGAATATGGAATATCGCGGTTTCGGATTGAATGCCGGATTCACTTGGCGCTTAGGTGGCCAGATATACAACGAGACCTTATTGAGTAAAGTTGAAAACGCGGACTTGCGATACAATGTGGACCGTCGTGTGTTCAAGGGACGTTGGAGCGAACCCGGTCAAATTGCAAGATTCAAAAGCATTGCAGATGACTCATACACCCAACCCACCTCACGTTTTGTGGAAGACTACAACACGCTGACATTCTCATCGCTAAGTCTTTCATACGATTTCCGTGAATGCAAATTCGTGCGTAACAGTTTCCTCGAGCGCATGAAAGCCACGTTCTACATGAACGACCTGTTCACTTTGTCCTCCGTGAAGATTGAGAGAGGAACATCCTATCCCTTCGCAAGGACTTTCTCGTTTTCACTACAGTTGAACTTCTAAACAAAAGCACGATGAAAAGAAAAATGATTAAATATTCCGCTTTAGGTCTATGCATGCTGACCCTACAGGCTTGTAGCGACTATTTCGACGTTAGGCCTAAGTCACAAGTATTGGCGGATCACATGTTTGAGACGGAACAAGGATTCAATGACCAATTAGTAGGAGTCTACAAGCAGCTGGCTTCAACCTCGCTCTACGGGAAAGAGTTGACGTTTGGTTTTATGGAAACCTTGTCGCAAAACTATGACTTACCCGCCGGCAGCCCGTACGAAGAAGCGGCAAAGTATAACTACGAAAGCACGACCATCAAATCCAAGATAGACGCTATTTGGTCAGGGATGTACACGGCTGTCGCCAACATCAATCTCCTGATGGGGTATATAGACAAGGACTTGTCTATCTTCACGGGCGACCATCACGACATCTATAAAGCAGAGGCACTGTGCTTGCGGGGATTCATTCACCTCGAATTGTTACGGATGTTTGCCCCAGCCTACAGCTCCAACCCTGACGCTCCGGCTATACCGTATGTGACCGCTTACTCTCCGGAGGTTACAGAGCAGTCCACCGTCGCAAAAGCGTTGGATTACGTCATCAAGGACCTGGAAGAGGCCGCAGGGCTGCTGACCTCTCCTTCCGTTAATTCTGAGGGATACAGGGCAAACTTCTACATGGTGAACGCTTTGCTTGCGCGTGCCTATTGGTGGAAAGGTGATGCGGAGAACGCCTTAAAGTACTCAAGAGCGGTCATCAACGACCCATCTATCGAGTACCTAAGATATTGGGTAATTAGCAGTTCATTGGAGAGTTCAGACCGCAGCTATTGGGACCGTTTGTTCTCTTCGGAATTACTGTTCCGGCTCGAGGTGCTCAATCTGGATGATATAACAGACCCCTATTTCAAAAGCACCAGCAGTGGCACGGACAAGCTGTCGCCATCGCTATCCAAATGGGAAGACATCTATGAATACTCCAAAGGATACGGAGTTGATTTCCGGTACTCCAAACATTGGGAATATGACGGGAGTGACCCCTATTTCGCCAAGTATTGGCAATACGAGAACAGCATGTACACCAATATGGTTCCGGTAATCAGAAAATCAGAGCCTTATTACATAGCAGCAGAAGCGTTGGCAAGCATGGGCTCTATTTCCGAAGCGGTAGCCTATCTTAATGAAGTCCGTTCACACCGCAACCTTAGTGAGTTTCCATTGGAAGAGACAATCTCTGCGAATGAGTTCCAAAACGAACTCTACAAAGAAGTTCGTAAGGAGACTATCGGTGAAGGTCAACTATTCTTCTTCTACAAGCGGTTGAAGTACACTAACATTCCGGGCTCGTCTGTTCCCGCAAGCGATGCGGTCTATGTACTGCCAATGCCGGATAATGAAAAAGAGTTTGGTAATAGAAAATAATCAAAACGATAAGACGAATGAAACGAAATATATTTTTGCTTGCATGCCTGCTTCTGGTATGGGTTGGTTGCAAAAACGATGACTATGTGTGGGGAGAGATGAGCTACGCCCGCATCGTGGGTCCAGACATTTGGACATTAGGGACAGACTCTATGACGTACACGTTCTCCACCTCTTCTTCCGATGTTACGCAGTTTACGGTAGAGGCTATGATTTATGTTCAGGGAAGGGTAGCTGACAATGACAGGAGTGTACGTCTGAAGGTTGACGAATCCAGGACTTCCGCCGTAGCGGACAGCTATACTTTCCCTTCCGAAGTCGTATTGAAGGGCGGAGAGCATAGTACGCTTTGCCCAATCGTAATCAACAGGACAGATGAGATTAAGGATAAGGAGTATCGTCTGTGCGTGGAGATAGATCCTACCGGTGACTTGAAAGCCGGCGTAACCAAAGACGCGTCATTGACCATCACATGGAACGACAAAATTTCCAAACCCTCGAACTGGGAAGACGATCTGAACGAGTTCTTCGGGACATACAGCGAAGTCAAGTACCGCTTCATCATTTCAACGCTGGGAGTCTCCCTCTTCCCCTATGGTGAGGGTGATTTCACGTGGGGAAAGATGTGGAACTACCATCTTCAGATGATTGCCGCTTTGGAAAAATACAATGCGGATGAAACCAATCCAAACCGTCCTTTGAAAGACGAGAATGGAGGAATTGTATCATTTAACTAACATCGACAAATATGAAAAGATTAATCTATATTTTATTGGGTTTATGTTTTCCGGTACTCTATAGTTGCATGGACGATTTAGGCAACTATGACTACGACTACGAAAACGTGCCGGCGATTGAGTTGGATTCAGCCTTGTTGGCGCAAGCGCAGCGAAGCATTTACTACATCCCTTGGAATGTGGGGGACAAAATCAGCGTACCGTTGGATATCAGCTATAAATATCCTGAACGTTTAAAGTACTATTGGTTGGTAGCTGACTATCCATATAAAGCCCAATCCGTAGGAAATGCTCAAGTTTATCCCCCGGCTGATACCATCTGCCGGACGTTAAGCTTAGACTATACGGTAAGCTTGGATGCCGGGAAAAGGTATTCGTTGGACCTGATAATCATGGACACCGTGACAAACCTAAGCAAAAGATACGCATTTCTAGGCTCTTTCGAAGTTCCCGAGGCCGGATACGTGTATGGAATATACTGTTTACAGGAGAAAAACGGGCGACTGGATATGGATATATTCGGGACACCGGCCGCATTGATTTATAGCTACAACAGCTCGAACACGTTCCACGTAAAGGACTACTGGAGCAAAGTCCACCCTGATCGTCCGCTGAAAGGCAAGACAGGGTCTATCTACCATTCGCAAACTGGCTCTTGGTTCTATGTATTCACCGACGAAGAAGGCATGCGTTGTGCACCAGCCAACTTAGTGGTTATGGACACCTGGGAAGAGATGTTCCACAATGTGCCCAATTATGCCCCGGAAGCTTATACTTGTGTCAACAAGTGTGATTTTCTGATTAATGACGGGAAGTTGCACTGTCTTTACTTGGGAAAAGGTGACCGCAAGTTCCTTGATTCCACAGGAGGTGATTATGATTTAGCACCCTTCCTGTCAACCAATACGAAATCGTCAAGACCAAAGACTGGAGCTATCGCACCTTACCAAGTTGTGTTTGACAAGAAACAAAACGGTTTTCGTCCCTTCTACAACTTGGCCTCTTCGCTCGGAGAGTTTCTCCCGTCGGCCGAAGGGACACCCTTTGACGTGAACCATCTCGATGGAGAAATGCTGTTCTTCAGTTCCGTGAATTCGAGCGAAACGATGGCATTGATGAAACGGAGTGACGGCAGTTATTGGTTAGACATAGCCTGTTTCTACAACGTCGTGGACGATGGAAAAATGTCTCGGCGCTCCGTTTCTCTGGCTGGATGCCAAAACATTAGCCAAGCAACCTGCTACGCTGCAGGCCAATCAAGCCCCATTCTCTTTTATGGAGCAGGGAACACTATTTATTCATTCAGCTATTCGACTGGACAAACCGAGGCCTTGGAACTGTGGACAGGCGATGCCGGAGACACCATAACGAGCATGTTGATTATGCCCAGTGGAGGATTCCCGACCGCAGGAAAGGTGCTCTTTACCTCCGTATGGAATGAAGGAAAGAATGAAGGTAAAGTGGTGGAAATCGAATTCGACTTGACTACGGGTAGAGTGAATAACTACTGGGGGTTAATGTTCGGCGGACAGCCAACGCCACAAGTTTATGAAGGTTTTGGGAAAATCTTCTCCATGGAGGCTCCCTTATAAGGATATCAATTCTACTATTAACCCAATAAACAATTAACACATTAAAAAAGGATGATTATGAAGTTAACTATTTCAAGATGCATGTTAGCTCTTGCATGCACCGCACTTGTTTCGCCTTGCATATCGCAGGAATCTTACACGATTAACGGTAACACCCAAGGATTTACTGAAGGAGCGAAAGTCACACTGAAGCTCGCGGCTACGCATGAAGACAAACCGGAAGTATTAGCGGAAACCACTATACAGAACGGCACCTTCAAACTAAGCGGAGCCCTTGAGACTCCCCGGTTATGCACGCTTACGATAATAGAGCCCAATCGTCTGTTTGGTACTGGCAAGCTGATGGTGGGAGACAAGGAGATGACCGTGAACATAGTCCAAGGAGTTCGTGGAAATTCCGCCTATACACCATTCAAGTCTTTCGACGTATCTGGTTCCGACCTGGACAAAGTATACCGTGAAAAGTCCGCATTCCGTAACACCTTAGACAGTATATACAATGACTATCAAACCAGGGGCGCGGAAATCATGGATAAGGTCAATGCTGCCAAAGATGCGGGAAAGACTGATGAGGCTGAAAAGCTGATGAACACGGAAGCTTACAAGACCTACATTCAAAAGGATCGGAAATTCTTTAATTTGGTAGAAGAAACCATGATGTCGGAGTTCCAGAAAAACGGTGATTCCTTCTGGGGACCGCTCTTGGTATTGTCAAACGTCAGCTACTTTACTCCGAACGACCCGAAGTTTACGAAACTTTATGAAGGTTTCTCCGAAGAGGCAAAAAACAGTTTCTACGGACAGATATTAAAGAAACAATTGTTTGTGGAGGGGTTAGCCAACAAGCCAAACCCAGGCTTCACATTACCTGACAGAGACGACAAAGAGTTATCGTTTGCGGAGTTGAGCAAAGGAAAGAAAATTACACTTATCGACTTTTGGGCATCCTGGTGCAATCCTTGCCGTAAGTCTATTCCCCAGCTGAAGGAGATATACAAGGATTTTGCCGATAAGGGTCTGGAGATTGTCAGCGTATCAATTGACAAGAAGAAAGCGGACTGGATAAAAGCGCTTGATGCCGAGCAGCTTCCTTGGCCTTGCGTAATAGATACGAAGAACGTGTTCGGTAATGATTACAAGGGCAGAGCCGTACCGACTTTCATCTTAGTTGACGCGAACGGAATGGTTCTCAGCGACACCCTTATGATAAACGATTTGCGTGCCAAGATTGAATCCCTGATATCCAAATAACTTTTCAATTCAAGCCTTTCCTGTACTGACCAATCAGTTGGGAAAGGCTTTCCCTTTTCCTCTCAACACCTTTGACTCCATGTCAATTTGTGAGACAGTGTCTCACAAATTGGAAATGCATTAGGCTTTTATTTCGACCGGTTTATAAAAAGATTTGCGTTGTCCCACTAACATTCGTGGAGGAGCGATTATGCCGAAGAAACTATTTCTTATTAGCTTTGCGGCAAAATAGGAATCATGAAACAGACAATACCCGTCGTAGGAATGGCTTGCTCGGCTTGTGCGGCAAACGTGGAGCGCAAGCTGAACTCGCTCGATGGTGTCCTCTCGGCTTCGGTCTCCCTGGCCGGCCGTACGGCTTTGGTAGACTATGACCCGAAGCGGATAACCTTGGAAGAGATGAAACGGGCAATCTCCAACGCGGGGTACGACCTCGTCATCGAAACAGGTCGCGATGTGGAGGAGATTCACCGACACGAATTTACCCTGCTGAAACGACGGGCTCTCTTCTCCTGGCTCTTCGCCATCCTCGTGATGGCTCTCTCCATGAACTGGGTTGTGTTGGGTGCGAACGCTCCGTCGCAAGGAGCGACGTGCGAACCGCAAAGTACCATGCTTACTCCCAACAACTTGGTTTGTCTGGTTCTCTCCCTGTTGAATATGGCGTATTGCGGACGCATGTTCTATCAGTCCGCTTGGCGACAACTCCGGCACGGCTCCGCCAATATGGATACGCTGGTCGCCCTGAGTACCCTCATCGCTTTTCTGTTCAGCGCGTTCAATACCTTCTTTGGCGACAAGGCATGGAACGCGAGCGGCATTGCTTGCCACACCTACTTCGACGCTTCGGTGATGATTATCACGTTCGTCCTGACCGGTCGTTGCCTGGAAGAGAAGGCAAAGGACAACATGGCAAGCAGCATCCGTCAGTTGATGGGGCTGCAACCCAAGACCGCCCGGATAGTGCGTGACGGGAACTTGGAGGGAGTACCCCTCTCCACCATTGAGAAAGGCGACATCATCGAGGTGCGTGCCGGAGAGAAGATTCCCGTGGATGGGGCGGTGACGCAGGCCGAAAGTTTCATGACCGCGGATGCCGCCTATGTGGATGAGGCGATGATAACGGGCGAACCGACACCGGTTGCCAAGCGCACCGGCGATAGCGTGTTGGCGGGGACTATCCCCAGTCAAGGCAAGCTGCGCCTAAAAGCCCAGCAGATAGGCGAAGGGACGGCTTTGGCGCATATCATCCAGACGGTGCAGGAGGCGCAGGGGAGCAAAGCTCCCGTTCAACGCTTAGTGGACAAAGTGGCGTTAGTCTTTGTACCCGTGGTAGTGGGCATTGCCGGCCTCACCTTCTTGGTATGGTGGATGATTGGCGGCAACGCCGGTTTGCCGCAAGCCATCCTGAGTGCTGTCGCCGTGTTGGTCATCGCTTGTCCCTGCGCCTTGGGTTTGGCCACGCCTACCGCTTTGATGGTGGGCATCGGCAAGGCGGCGCAAAAACAGATACTCATCAAGGACGCTTCGGCTCTGGAGAATCTTTGTAAAGTGAACGCCCTCGTCATCGACAAGACGGGCACGCTTACCGTTCCCAACAAGAACGTGGACTTCACCAAGGCGGACGACCTCGACCCGGAATCCCGTGAGACCCTGAAACCCCATGCGGCTGAAGCCATGGCCCGTCTGCAAGCGGAAGGTATCGAAGTCTATATGATGAGTGGGGACAAAGACGAGGCAGCCCGCTACTGGGCGGAGAAAGCCGACATCCGTCACTATCAGAGTCAGGTCCGGCCCGATGACAAGCAGGCTTTGGTGAAAAAGCTTCAGTCTGAAGGCAAGCGGGTACTGATGGTGGGGGACGGAATCAATGACACGCAAGCGTTGGCGCTCGCCGATGTGGGCATGGCGATAGGGACTGGTACGGACATTGCCATGGACGTGGCGCAGGTGACGCTGATGGGCAATGACCTGACGGCTATCCCCGAAGCCGTAAAGCTGAGCAGACGGACTGTCGGCATGATTCGCCAGAACCTCTTTTGGGCGTTTGTCTATAATGTCGTTTGCATCCCGTTGGCCGCCGGAGTTCCTCGCCTCTTTGGCCTCGACCTCCAGATTACGCCGATGTGGGCAAGCGCCTTGATGGCGTGCTCCAGCGTGAGTGTAGTCCTCAACTCTTTACGACTGAAGGTTGTCAAGTAGAAAGATAATTTTCACCGAGCCCTCTTTATATTTGCATCGCGTCAATATTCTCATTATCTTGCGGCTCGTTAACTTCTCTGTTGCAACCATTGCAGACACTTAATGCACAGCACGATGAACTGTATAAGAAGATTTTGGGCGGCTTGCTGCCGGTGCCGTCACCGCCACGGGTACGGCATTCACTCACCGTTTGTTTACTACTTAGTGAAGGATGTCCTCTATGACTCGTCCCGATACTACGCCTTTGACCGGTTGGGCGAAGAACGGAAGTGGCTCAATCGGGCCAAGCCCGGACATACCCATTATCCCCAGCCATTGGACAAACGGCTCTTCAAGTTGGTGAACCGCTTCCAGCCACGGGTAGTGGTGGAGGTTGGCACCGGTTCGGGACTGAGCATACAGTACATGGCTGCGGCCAAGAAGCTGGACTGGACCGTCACCTTCGACAAGGAGATGCCGTCCTATGTGGCGGACCGGCTGCGTCCCTGTGGCATCGAATGCCGCAGACTTCCCGATGAACCGGGCACGGCGTTGCGCGGGTTCGCCGAGATAGGATTGCTCCATATTGCCCACACGGAGGCTTATCGGGAGATATTCGATGAGGCGTGGGCGCACCTGTCCGCACGTTCGTTGGTGGTTGTCGAAGGCATACACGACAGCAAGGAGAAACTGGCGTGGTGGAAAACCGTCGTTGCCGACGACCGGACGGGGATGACCATCGACCTCTATGACATGGGTGTGGTGTTCTTCGACCTTTCGCGACCCAAACAACATTTTAAGATATAGTATCCTAACCAACATCAACGACAAATGAAAAAAAGCGGAATTTATACCAAGACCGGCGATGCCGGGATGACAAGTCTCGTGGGCGGTGTGCGCGTGCCCAAGCTCCACGCACGGTTAGAGGCTTACGGCACGGTGGATGAGTTGAACTCGGAGATAGGCTTGCTCATCACCTACGTGAACGATGAGACGGAACGGGAGGTGCTGACCCAAGTGCAAAACGTCCTCTTTGTCGTGGGCGCTTACTTAGCCACCGACCAAAGTCAACGCACGTTGCGCGAAGGTAACCGGTTAGACCCGAAAGAGGTGGAGACACTGGAGAGTGCCATCGACCGCATCGATGAGGCGTTGCCTCCACTCAGACTGTTCGTTCTGCCGGGCGGATCGCGCGGAGCAGCCGTCTGCCATGTTTGCCGCACGATATGCCGAAGGGCAGAACGCCGCATCCTCGCCGTCGCCGCGGAGAGCGAGGTAGACCCCACCCTGTTGGCCTACGTCAACCGCCTCTCCGATTACCTCTTCGTCCTGTCCCGAAAAATCAACAAACTGGAAGGGAACGATGAAATTATATGGCGAAAATGTTGTAAGTGACGGATTTTATTCTACTTTTGCGCCAAATTCAGAAAAAGAGTTTCTTAAATTAATAGTAGATTATGTATTGGACATTGGAATTGGCATCAAAATTGGAAGATGCTCCTTGGCCAGCAACCAAGGATGAGTTGATTGACTATGCAATACGCTCAGGATCTCCCCTTGAAGTAATCGAGAACCTGCAGGAGATGGAAGACGAAGGCGAGATATATGAAAGTATTGAAGACATTTGGCCCGACTATCCGAGCAAGGAGGATTTCTTCTTCAACGAGGACGAGTATTAGGCCATCAGCACCGAAGCATTAAAGATTCTGCGTGCGACAAAGAACGTTCATCGTTCTTTGTCGCACGCAGTCGTTTCACGGGTCAGTCCGAAAACCTGGTGGTGATTATTCAGATAACCGACCATTGACCAACCGTTAACCAGCTGTTGAAAAATCAACGGTCTATGGAATCAAAGTCCGTCCATCACGGTACGCCTTACGTGTGTCCACGCAAGTACTTACGTTGCCCGATGAAAGTACTTACGTTGCCCGATGAAAGTACTTACG
>CAVJRQ010000033.1:71478-72160 GCA_963652075.1 Acutalibacteraceae bacterium | reverse complement strand
ATTTCTTTACTTTTTAAAGTGTTAAAACGGTGTAAAGTAAATCTGTACTAAGTCACGTTGCCGGGGGCATATTTCGCCGTCCCTAAGAATCCCAACGAATCATATTTGGGGTAAATTTACCCCAAATATTGACGAAAAGTGTGGTAAATTCACCCCACATTTCGTAACTTTGTCCCCGAATCAGTTCATCAAAACTTCAAAGGACAAAGATTATGCAAATACTCAAGCAGCTGTCAGATAGCCTCATAAACCGTACAGATACTACCTTCCTTAGGTATATGTACCATATCCTTCCTTGGGAAAATAGGATGACAGCGCTTGTAGGGCCTCGCGGTGTAGGCAAGACGACTCTTCTTTTGCAGTATATCAAACTTCACCTCGACACCACTGATACCCTATATATTAATGTAGAGTCAATTTATTTCGCGTCAAACAGCATCTTCGACACTGCGATGAGGTTTGTACAACAAGGAGGCAAGCATCTCTTCATTGACGAGGTACACAAGTATCAAGGGTGGGCAACGGAACTGAAGATGATATATGACAATCTGCCGGACCTGCACGTGGTGTTTACGGGTTCGTCCATATTGGATATATACAAAGGAACATCCGACCTTAGTCGCCGCGTGCTCGTGTATACCATGCAAGGATTGTCATTCAGAGAGTATCTCAACATGAAGCT
>CAVJRQ010000033.1:0-71406 GCA_963652075.1 Acutalibacteraceae bacterium | reverse complement strand
AAGCTCAAACTCAACCTACCCGCCTATTCGCTTGACGAGATACTGCGGAATAAGGTCATACTGCTCGACAAGGTAGAACATCCGTTGCCTCTTTTTGCAGAATACATTAGGCAAGGATACTATCCGTTCTATAATGACATGGGGTTCTATGTTCGCTTGAATCAGATTGTCGGTATGACGTTGGAGACTGATATTCCGCAATACGCCAACTATTCAATAGCCGTTTCCAAAAAGCTGAAAGAACTGATGCAGGTCATTGCGGACAGCGTGCCGTTCAAACCCAACATGAAGAGCATTGCCACTACGATAAATGTAGACCGCAAAGTTCTTCCGGACTATTTCGACCTTATGGCAAGAGCCGGACTCATCGCGGCGTTGAGGGAGGCCACCACAGGTATCCGTGGACTGGGGAAGGTAGAGAAACTGTACCTCGACAACACGAACCTGTCGTACGCTTTATCAACCAGTGTCCCCGAAACAGGCAACCTGCGTGAGACGTTCTTCTTGAACCAAATGCGCGTAAACCACGCAGTGGCCAACTCTCCCATCTCCGACTTCCTTGTCGAAGGAAAGACTTTCGAGATAGGAGGAAAAAAGAAAGGTCAAAAGCAAATTGCCGAAGCGGCGGAAGGCTACATCGTGAAAGACGACATAGAAACAGGTTTCGGCAACGTCATCCCTCTTTGGGCTTTCGGCTTCAACTACTGATGCCGTCTAACAGGATTCTGATTCCCGCCTATTGGTTTTTGATTCCATAGACACGACACGTAACTTCTCTTTGTAAGAGAAGTTAGATACTTTCGCTATATGTTGAACATCAGATAGATACGTTACGGAGAAGCGTGGCGTTCGCTCAATAAACCCTACTTTATACCCAACAGAATTAGTTGTGAGCGGCTTTTTTTATGCGAAATAATTTGCTAATAACTTTTATTCCACTACTTTCGCATCGGATATAACTTCTCTTACAAAGAGAAGTTACTTTGAATGGTACAACTCTTTCACAAAAGGCACGCTGAGGACGGCTGTGGAGTGGAGAGGAGCTATTCCAGTAGCCGTGCGGGGGCTTGACCGCAAAGTATGGTTCTACTGGCCAACGAAAGACCGGTTAAGGTATCACTGCTATAGGTGCGCCCAACAGTCTTTCAACCCTTTAACTTGAAAAAACTATAATAATAAAAGACTATGGGAAAATTAAGCATGTTTATGGTTGCAGTCTGTGCAGGGTGGGTCTGTCAGATACAAGCACAACAGACAGTGACAATCAAGGGTAACGTGAAGTTCACGGACAAGGACTTCAAAGTTTCTGTTTACCAACGCAATGGTACCGGCAAGAAAATCCTTGCCGAAGTTCCGGTCAATGATGACCATACCTATTCCTTGACCGTTCCGTTTGACAAACCGGGTCAGGCTGTCGTTGACTGCGGTCAATGGCAGAGTGTCAACGTCTGGTTGGAGGATGAGAACATGAACATTGACTTCCGGGGATTGGATACGGCAAAAGTCAAAATCAAGAATCCACCTTATGTATATATACGCGCAGGAAAGAAGAATGAGGTGATGAATATGGTCAACTTCGTGGCCTATCGTAACTATCAGTCAATGATAGCCATTTCACAGAACGTGTGGAAGGCTCAGATAGAAGACCAGAAGACCAAGAGTGCGCTCTCTACTTCGCTCTATGACGCAAGCGGCGACAACAGTCAGGCTTGGATGCGCTATTTAGTGGAGCATTACGCTGACCAAACCAGTGTGCTGGTGCCTATTGCCCGTCTCAATGCCGAAGCGGATGCCGACCTCATCAACTCGGCTTTAGCCCGTCTGGAGTCCGTCTCGGAAACCGGCAAGCTGTTGGTGGCTGATTTCCGTAAAGCGAAAGCCGAGGAGAAGGAGATGAAGGAGCGCATGAAGGAAGGAAATCCTGCTCCGGAGTTCACGTTCCAGAATGAGAAGGGAAAAACTGTCAACATCAAGGAACTGAAAGGCAAGATTATCGTGCTCGACTTTTGGGCAAGCTGGTGTGGCCCTTGCCGTCAGGAAATTCCCAACATCAAGAAGTTCTACGAAGCGTATAAGGATAAGGGTGTGCAGTTCCTGAGCGTCTCTATCGACTCCAAGAAGGAGGCATGGACCAAAGCCCTCAAGGAGGAGGGGATGCCTTGGATGCAAGGCTGGACTCCGGACGCAGGCAAGGCGGTGATGAATACGTATCAGTTTGGCGGCATTCCTTTCATCATCCTGATAGACCAGGATGGAAACATCTATCGCAAACTCTTGCGGGGCAATGGCATAAAGGAAGCCATCGACGACTGCCTCGCAGGCAAGAAACCCATGGAGAGAAAAGCCCAGTCAATAGGTGCGGCAATGATGTAAAGTAAAAACAATCAAAGCGACTTGGCGTGTTGCCGAGGAGCAATTCTTTAACTATAACTATATTTATTTTTAGGAGAGAAAAACTATGAGAAAGTATCTGTATTTGTTTTTAGCGGTTATGGCTGGTTTTTCAGTCGTTTCATGTTCGAGCGATGATGATGGGCCTACAGTGGGAATCACTTCAGTGCAGGTTACGCCTGCTGGCAGTGCGAAATCTTATGCATGTGATATCAATCAGGCTACGTTGGTTATCGAGAATACCAATGACAGCGTGGATTGGGATGTGGCCGATGCCGCTCTTGCCAACACGACCGTCACGGCCGTAGGAACTTTGGGTAGTACGGTGTATATTAACAACGAAGTTATTGGTTCGACCGGTTTGGCAGTCGACGCTTCATCTCCCGTGATATTGACGGCCAAGGACGAAAAGGGCAACGTCAAGTCTTACACCTTGAAAGTGGTAAAGGCCAAGACCGCCTCTGGCGACGACATGGTGAAGAAGGCAAGTTCTTTCAACGGTTTCCCGTCGGGCTTGCTGGATTGGGACATGACCGTCTTCAACGGTAAGTTCTATGCCATCACGACATCGCTTTCCGGTGAGACGGAGAACTACCAATTGTTCAAGTCGGAGGACGGACTGAACTGGGTGGAGGTCAACTACACGACCGACGTGACGGGTGTTAACCTCCCCGAAGGACAGAAGGGTTACGTTGTCGGTGGCGAAGGAGCCCGTTTGGCGGTATTGAACGGTAGAATGTACGTGTTGGGCGGTTCCCGTACACTGGGTGCCGACAAGTATGGCAATGCGGCGGAAGTTAGTCAAGGCTGGATGGGTCCTACCAAGAGTATCGCTGCGTGGAGAAGTTTCTCGACCTCTGACGGTGAAACCTTCAAATGCGATACCATCGGTATTAAGGTCGTAAACCAAGAGGGTACTGCTTCAAACCCTGCGTCCGTGATGCCTGCAACCTATCTTAATGTGGCGACTTTGGGCAATAAGATGATAATCCAGGGCGGTTACAATTTCGGATTCGGTATGGCACAGGGAGCCAGACAATTTGCTTACACGACGGATGGTACGAGTTGGACTAGGATTACGCCCGTTTCCGATGATACGGATTGCGACGTAAGCAGAAGAATTGCCGGAGCTTTCTTCACTTTCAAGGATAAGGTATGGATTTTGGGTGGATTCAACAACTTCATCCAAGCCAATTATATGCGTACCACCGTTTACTCTTCAACAGACGGTTTGACATGGAAAAATGAGGGCGAACAGACCGGTGCTCCTTGTCTGTACCACGCCAAGGTGATTGCCGGTGAGGATGTAGCCTTCTTGGTTGGTGGTGAATACCTTGGAGAAGACGGTGCTACACGTAACCTTTCCAACAAGGTTTATCGCAGCACGGATGGTGTCAACTGGACTGAAGTGGCTACCGTTCCTACCAGTTACGTGGGCGCTCGCGGTTGTGCAGGAGTGGCTCTTGGCAACGCTGCCTGGATATTCGGTGGCAACAAGACCGTGACTTCCGGCTACTATGGCTATCCGATGGGTGACTCAGATGAAATGAGCACAGACACTTGGATTAAGCTCTTCAACTAACAATCTAAAAGGAGATAAAAGGAAACTTTCCGCCCAAAGACTCTTTGGGAAAGGAGGTTTCCTTTTCTTTTATCACTATCTAATACATTTCGCTCATGAAAACGAAACTATATATGCTCTTGGCGTTCTTTGTCTGTTCGCTGACGGCTGTTGCCCAAGAGCGTACCGTCACCGGCAAGGTGGTGGACATGAACGGTGAACCGTTGCCGCTGATTTCGGTGTCGGTGAAAGATACTCCCAAGGCGGTGACCACAGCGGATGACGGTACTTACAGTATTCAGGCAAACCCGGCCAATGTCTTGGTCTTCTCGTTTGTCGGCTACGACAGACAGGAGGTGAAGGTGGGCAACCGCTCTCAAATCAACATCGTCATGAAAGAAAGCGGTTATACGCAGATGCAGGACTTGGTGGTTGTCGGCTACAGTAAAGTGGAGCGTCGTGACCTGACGGGTTCAGTCTCCTCCTACAAACCGAAGGACGATGTCTCTTTCCAGTCGGTCGACCAGATGTTGCAAGGCCGCGTTCCGGGACTTTTCATGTCCAACTCTTCGGGTCAGATAGGAGCCGCCAATGTGTTGACAATTCGTGGTATCAGTTCCATCATGGGCGACAATAACCCCCTCTATGTGATTGACGGCGTGCCTATCTACGGTACGGACCGCAGCTCCAACTCCGTCTCCACCACGGGAGGCAGCATCCCGGGCATTGCCATGGGTGGAATGCAGACCGGTGGCGGAACGCTGACTTATAACATTGACTTGAACAACTCTTTTGAGAAGAACCCTTTGGCAAACCTCAATCCCGATGACATTGAGTCCATCGAAATATTGAAAGACGCTTTCGCCACGGCCATCTACGGTTCAAGAGGCGCGGCGGGCGTAATTCTGATTACCACCAAGAAAGGTTACAAAGGAAGAACCAAGGTCAACGTAGGCTACACCTTGGGCATTGACAATCCGATAGGAAAACTCGACTTGCTCAACGGTGACGGGTATAGCCAGATATACTCCTTGTACTATCCGAACGGCAAATATCCACAGGGATACAACACCGACTGGCTGGATGCCATAACCCGTACCGCCGTGAGTCAAGGCGTGAACGCCTCCGTGTCCGGTGGCTCTGGAAAGACGGATTACTTCGTCAGCCTCTCTTACGACAACACCCAGTCGTACATCATCAACAACGATATGCAGCGTTACTCCGCCCGGTTGAACCTCAACACCTCCCTCAGCGACAAATGGGACATGGGCGTGAGCGTATCGCTCAACCGGCTCGACAACAATGCGCTCTCCGCCAGCTCCATCTATGCCGCAGCCATCAAGAAAGCACCGAACTTGCCTATCTATGACGAGAACGGCGACTACCATTACGGTTTCCAACCCAACACCAAAGGTGCGGGCGAATCCTATAACCCCGTAGCGATGGCCTACATCAATGACGAGAGCGTGGAAGAGACGCGTGTCATCGGCAACGGTTACGTGGAGTTCAAGCCTTTCAGCTGGTTCTCTTGGCGCACAGAGATAGGTACGGACATCTACAACAGTTTCTCCAACATACGCAAAGGGGAGTTGCCGGACAACGTAACGGGTGCTGTGGGCAACCAGGCAACGGAGTCGACCAAGCTGAATTTCAAGACGGTGGTCAACAACCTCATCAATGTCAACAAAATGTTTGGGCAAGACCATTTCGTGCAGGGTGTCATAGGCCAAAGCTACGAATACACCCGTGAACGTGTCAACTCTGTGGCTGGAAGCAATTTCTTCAGCCCCGACCTGAATGGCGTGGGAGCGGCACAGACCAAACGTGTGCTCTCCGCTTACATGCAACAGTCGGCTCTCTTCTCCGCCTTTGCGCGTCTGAATTACCAATACAAGCACACCTATATGTTGGGCTTGACGTATCGCATCGACGGTTCGTCGCGCTACAACCGCAACCATCGTTACCTGAGCACTCCTTCCGTTTCGTTGGGTTGGCGTCTCTCCAATGAAAAGTTCATCAAGGAGAACCTGCCTTTCGTCAATGAGCTGAAGCTGAGAAGCTCATTCGGTTTGTCGAGCAAGGATGGCAACAACAGTTACTATGGCGCACAGGCCACTTACGCGCTCAACACCTTGACCAATTACGGAGGAAAGTCTTACCTGCAGATGTCTCAGCCCGGCAATGAAAACCTGCGTTGGGAGAAGACCTACACTTGGGATGCCGGCCTCGACCTCGAGATGTACGACGGCCGGGTGAAGATGACCCTCGACTACTATTACAAGAAGACTACCGACATGCTCTTTTCTTCGGACTTGCCTCTCTACACGGGCTACAGCAAGGAGAACCAGAACATTGCGGACATGAGCAATCAGGGAATAGACTTCCAGCTCATCACGACCAACATCCTTACCAAGGACTTCCAGTGGCAGACCATTCTCAACCTATCCCGGGCAACGAACAAGATTCTGAAGTTGAACTTCGAGGGTAATCAATTGGATCAAGCCAACAGTTCATACAAGTATTATGAGGAAGGGAAGCCGGTGGCACAGTGGTATCTGCACAAATGGGTAGGAGTGGATCCCGCTACGGGCGACCCCTTGTGGCAGTACAAGGACGGAAGCGTCTCTACCACACCCCCGGCTGCGGACTACACCAACTCGCAAGCCAATAAGTTCGTGTGCGGCACTGCCTTGCCGGACTTCTACGGCTCCATGACCAACACCCTTATGTATAAGGATTTCGAACTCGACTTCATGTTCAACTTCACGGTAGGAAGCAGGATGATCAACAGTACTCGTGCCACGCTGCTCAATTACACCAGCGAGGATGCCTACAACCTGTCGAAGGACATCATGAACATGTGGCAGATAAGCGGTCAGCAGACTGACATTCCGAAACTGAACAACAAGTCGGTGATAGGAAACTACGACTATACGACCGCCGTTACCACGACCCGTTTCTTGGAAAACAACTCTTACTTGCGTCTCAAGACCGTCACGTTGACCTACAACTTGCCGCGTAATCTGTTGGCGCGCACCAAGTTCTTCAATCAGGTGAAGGTGTTTGCCACGATGACCAACGTGTTTACCCTCACCAAGTATTCCGGCTTAGACCCCGAGGTGAGCGCTTTCGGTTCATCGGCCTTGGCGGCAGGTTATGACAACATGACCATGCCACAGTCACGCAGCCTGCAATTTGGAGTAAGAGCCAGCTTTTAACTAACAACAAAAACAAGAAAGATATGAAATCAAGAATAATACAGATGGGCTTGTGGGCTGCTTCTCTGTTCTCCTTTGCGGCTTGCAATCTGGACTATGCTCCGGAGAATACGCTTGTTGACGAGAAGGTTTATAAGACGCAAAAGACCGCGGAGGCGGCCCTCTTGGGTGCATACGTGCGCTTGGACGTTTTCTTGGCGGGAGCTCCACAAGACCAAAACAACTATGCCAACATCGGTTACACCCTGTTGATGGGCGACCTGACTACGGATAACCTGGCCATCCGACCCTCTTCCACGGGTCTCGTTGCCGTGCAGACCAGTACGTACACCTCTTCCGAGCACGACGGGTTGCTTACAAGCATGTGGTCGTGGGGGTACAATGCCATCGACTACGCCAACAACATCATCAACAAAATCACGGAGTTCGGACAGTTTGACGAAACGATGGAACGGCAGTACATCGCTGAGGCGAAATTCATCCGCTCCTACGTCAACTTCCAGCTGCTTTGCCTCTACGGAGACCAGGCCTTGCTGGGAGCGAACGACAAAGAGGGCATCATACTTCGGACGGACGCATACAATGGGTATAACCCCGATGATATCGCTTCCCGCTCAACCAATGCCGACTGCTGGAACTTTATACTGAAGGATTTGGAAACAGAGGCTTTGCCGGACTTGTCGGACGAGGTTCCCTCTATTGCCAACAGGGTACGTGCCAACAAAACGGTAGCCAAGGCTTTGCTTAGCCGCATCTATCTCTATAGGGGCACATACACCAATAATCAAGATGACCTGGCGAAGGCACGTGACTATGCCAAGGAAGTACTGGATACCCAGGGCTACGGATTCTCGACATCCAGCACGGAATACAGTACGGCTCTCTTCCCGACCAATGAGTCGGCGCAGGGCAACACCTATCCCGACCCGACGACCCGAAGCAATGAACTCATCTTCTTTGAGGCAAGTCGTCTCTACACCGACAACTATCCGAACGGACTGAGCTACTACCGGAAGCAGAGCTACTATGTACCCGCCACGATGAAGGACTTGTACGACGAGAATGACGTGAGAAGCACCTACCTCATCTGGCAAGGCTCAAAGAGTGACTACGTCGCAGACCAGACCACGATGAAGTATAGCGGATATGACGATGTCCTTTTCATCCGCATGGCGGAAATGAAACTGACCTATGCGGAGACGCTTGTCAGAACCTCCGGCTCGGTATCCGCCGAAGCGGTGCAGCAGCTGAACGAGGTACATCAACGCGCTTATCCCGCTGGACAAAAGCCCGCGCTCTATACAACGTCGGACTTCTCTACCACGGAGGCTTTTCTCAGAGCGTTGCTGAAGGAGCGCAACATGGAGTTGGCTTACGAGGGACATTACCGTTGGGATTTGATGCGTACGGACAACCTGTTGGGAGACAAGACGCTCGGTGCGGTAGACAAGAGCAAGTGGAATCTGCCCATACCTGACTATGAAATTCGCATCTCATACGGCAAGTTACAGCAAAACACCGGTTATCAGGAATAAACCATTTCGGTAAACACTGTCAAAAGCTCATCGAAGATTAAAAGAAATAGAACCTAAGTCTCTATTTTCGGGTGCCATAAGTTCCTTCTCTCTCTTGTTCTTATGGCACCCTTTATTTTGCCACGAACGGAGAAAGTTGTAATTTTGTGGCGACGAATAACGAATCAACAGATGATACCAATGAAAAAGACGCTGATAATGGTGGGCATAGCCTGTGCGCTGTTTGCCTGCGGAAATGCGGACGAGGAGAAGGCCAACGCCTTCCTCACGCAGGCGGAGCAGTCGTGGAAGAGCGGCAACTACAACGTGGCCAAACAGTGGATTGACAGCATACGGATGGTCTACCCGAAAGCGATAGAGGCACGCCGCAACGGGGTGCGGCTGATGCAGAAGGTGGAGCTCGACGAGCAGAAGCGGTCGCTGGCGTTCCTCGACAGCATGATGCAGCAAAAACAGGCGAAGTTCCAGGAGATGCGCAGCCAGTATGTGCTGGAGAAAGACACGGCCTATCAGGAAATCGGCAACTACTTCGCCCCCTCGCAGATTACCGAGAAGAACATCAACCGGACTTTCTTGCGGGCACAGGTGAGCGAGGAGGGCAAACTGACGTTGACCTCCATCTATTGCGGCTCCGCATGGATACACCACAAAGCCGTCAAGGCGTACTCAGGCGAGGTGACGATAGAGACCCCTGCCTCCACCGATGTCTATGAGACGACCGACTTGGGTTGGAAGATAGAGAAGGCCGATTATCCGATGGGGCAGGACGGAGGCTTGGCCGCCTTCATCGCACAGAATCCCTCCCAGACCATCCGGTTGGAGTTTGTGGGCGACCGCACGCACAAGCTGACGATGTCCGCCGCCGACAAACAGGCCATCGCCAAGGTGTTCCAACTGGCGCAGGTGCTCTCCGCCATCCAGGAAATCAAGCGGCAACAGGCTGAGGCTAACCGTAAGATACAGTTCATCAACCACCGCATCGAGGAGCAGACGGCCTCTGAACAGACACAAGAATAACCAGATTATAAACAGTAAAACAAACAACGATGAAACAGTTGAAATCCTTGTTGGGCAAGGCCGTTGTCGCGGCGGTGGCAATCGTCTCCGTGGCGGCCTGTTCCAAACCAGAGAGAGAAGTCTACCTATTTACCTCCCACCGCGAACCGGCGTTGGACGGTCTTCACCTCCTCTATAGCTACGACGGACTGCATTGGGACAGCCTGGCTGGCGTATGGCTCAAGCCGGAGGTTGGCAACCAGTCGCTCTACGTCAACATCTACACGAACCAGGTCGACACGCCCAAGTATTATAAACAATGCATGATGCGTGACCCCTCCATCCTGCAAGGCCCCGACGGCACGTTCCACTATGTGTGGACCACCGGTTGGGCAGGCTCCAAGGGTTTCGGTTACGCCTCTTCCAAAGACCTTATCCACTGGAGCGAACAGCGTGAGATTCCGGTCATGAAAGACTCCCTCACCAACAACGTGTGGGCACCGGAACTCTTCTATGACGACGAGAAAGACCAGTTCCTCGTCATCTGGTCGTCCGCCATTCCCAAGGAACGTTATACCGCTGCCGACACGCTGGGTACAAACTCATGCCACCGGGGCTATTACACCACGACGAAGGACTTCAAGACTTTCTCTCCGGCTAAGGCTTACTATGACCCGGGATTCAACTCCATCGACGGGTACTTGGTGAAACGTGCCCCCAAGGACTATGTCTACATTGTGAAGGATAACCGCAAGCCCGGTTTCAGCGACCTCTTCTGCGTCTTTGGCGAGTCGCCCGAAGGTCCTTTCACCAATCCTACGGACAAGTTCGCTCCTACCTATTCCGAGGGTCCGTGCTGCGTCAAGTTGGGTGACGAATGGATTATCTATTTCGATGTCTACCGCCAAGGTCGTTACGGGGCAGTCTCCACGAAAGACTTCAAGACCTTTACGCCGTGTGACGAGCGCGTTTCCTTCCCGAAAGGACACAAACACGGCACCATCTTCAAGGTGAAGGAGTCGCTCTTCAACAAGCTGAAGGCGGAAGAACAAAGACGCTTGGCTGAATCGGAGAACAAATAAAGGAACCGTATAGCGACCGACCAAAGAGGTCAACGTGAGCAGCCAACTACGGAGATTGGATAGCTGCGTAAATTAAATTAGACAGCCATTGCTGATTGTTTGTCAGCAATGGCTGTCTGATTCTTTGGGTGGATGAGGCTCGTTCCGAGCCGGTCGGCTACCGAAGTCCAATGTCTGTCTATAGCCGCTTCAGTGCCAGTTTGATGACTTTCTCCACTGCGGCGGTTGGCTCTTCCTTCAGGATGGCTTGCACCACCTTCAGTGAAGCGGCAGCGGGGAATCCCAGCATTGTGAGGGCTGCAACGGCCTCTTCCTGCAGTTCGGACGCTTCGGGCGAGAAGAGGTTGCCGGTGGGTGTGATGCCCGTCAAGGCGATTTTGTCCTTTAGATCCACGATGATGCGCTGCGCTGTCTTCAAGCCGATACCTTTCACGGTCTTCAGCAACTTGTCGTTGCCCGAGCTGATGACATCGCACAATTCATTGGGCGAGAGTGCCGACAGAATCATGCGGGCGGTGTTGCCGCCGATGCCCGACACGGAGATGAGCAACAGGAAGAGCTCTCGCTCCTTTTTGTCCGCAAAGCCATAGAGCACGTAAGCGTCCTCGCGGATGGCCTCGTAGACGTAGAGCTTCGTGCAGCTCTTCCCCTGAATGGCCGTGTAGGTGTTGAGCGATATGTTGAGCGCGTAGCCGATGCCGTTGGCCTCAAGGATGGCCTGTGCCGGCGTGATTTCCGCGATGTCGCCTTTGATGTAGTCTATCATGAAGTCTCGTTTTTAGTGGTCAATGATGATTGTTTGTCGCCCTTGGGGGCGCACAAAGATACGAAATAAAACGGGCGGTTTGCAATACTTGTGTTATCTTTGTGCGCAATAACCGGACTATGAACAAATAACATATTTAGATTAGCAGATGAAACGATTATTCGTGTATGCGATGATGTTCGCATGCTCCTGTTCACTCGCGATAGCGGGAACAGACGACGGAAAGGCGACGGCGGCCAGGGACTCCGTGAAGAGTGAGGTCGCTAAGGATTCGGTGAAGGCGAAGGCTCCGAACGCCTATGAGAAACTACTCAAGGACGGCGGGTCAGCGCGTGACGGACTCTTCCTGGTACGCCACATCAAGAACGACTGGTACGTGGAGGTGCCCGACTCACTGATGGGACGGCTGTTGCTTGCCGTCACCCGTTTCAGGGGCGTGCCGCAGGGACTGGGCAAATTGACGGGCGAAGAGGTGAACACCAGCGTGGTCTACTGGGAGCAGTTCGATGACAAGACCTTGCTGCTGAGGGAATACGCACAGACCCAGTACGCCTCCGCCGAGGACAATATCTACAAGGCTGTGGAAGGGTCGACCGTAGACCCCATACTCGCCAAACTCGAGGTGATAGGACGCAACCCCGACACCAAGGCGCAGTTGGTGAACATCTCCAAACTGGCGTTGGCGGACAACAAACTCTTTGGCTTCACCACACGCAACCGCACGGCTCTCTCGCTCAACGGCCTGGCACCGGAGCGTTCCATGGTGGACACCATCAAGACGTTTCCGCAAAACATCTCTGTGGTGACCTTGCGTACCTACAACGTGAACATCGGCAGGATGCCGGCCTCCAAGACGGGAGCCGTCACGCTGAAGCTGAACACCAGCATCGTGCTGCTGCCCGAAGAGCCGATGCGTCCGCGCTATGCGGACGAGAGGGTAGGCTATTTCGAGACACCCATCACCATCTTCTCTGATAACCAACAGGTGACAGACCAGATGGCCATCACGCACCGCTACCGCTTGGAGCCGAAGGACGAAGCGAGTTACCGCAGCGGCAAGCTGACAGAACCCAAGAAACAGATTGTCTACTACATCGACCCTGCCACGCCGAAGAAGTGGGTGCCCTACCTGATAGCCGGCGTGGAGGACTGGAACAAGGCCTTCGAGGCTGCGGGCTTCAAGAACGCCATCACGGCGAAAGAGTGGCCCGAGGATGAAACGATGGACATCGACGACGCGCGCTTCAGCGTGATCCGCTACCTGCCCTCCGAGCAAGAGAACGCCTACGGACCTTGCGTGGTAGACCCTCGCAGCGGTGAGATTATGGAGAGCCATATCTGCTGGTATCACAACGTGATGAATCTGTTGAAGAAATGGTATATGGTGCAGTGCGGAGTGCTGGACAAACGGGCGCGCACGATGACCTTCAGTGACGAGCTGATGGGTACGCTCATCCGCTTCGTCTCTTCGCACGAGGTGGGTCACACCCTTGGACTGCGACACAACATGATGGCCAGCTCGGCCACTCCGGTGGAGAAACTGCGCGACAAATCGTGGGTGGAGGCTCATGGACACACCATCTCCATTATGGACTACGCGCGCTTCAACTACGTGGCGCAACCCGAAGACCACATCTCGCCCAAGGGGCTCTTCCCCCGCATCGGCGACTACGACCTGTGGGCCATCTATTGGGGCTATAAGTACCGCCCCGAGTACAAGGATGCCTTTGCGGAGAAGAAAGCCTTGCGCACGGAGGTGACCAAGAAACTGAAGTCCGACCACCGCATGATGTATGTGGACGATGAAGGAATGGGCAGAGACCCGCGCGACCAGATGGAGGACTTGGGCGACAACAGTATGAAAGCCGGTGATTACGGAATCAAGAACCTGAAGCGCGTGATGGAGAATATCCTCGACTGGACAGCGCAACCGGACGGCGTGTATGATGACTTGAAGAGTATCTACAAGG
This sequence comes from Acutalibacteraceae bacterium, assembly GCA_963652075.1. Classification (GTDB taxonomy): domain Bacteria; phylum Bacteroidota; class Bacteroidia; order Bacteroidales; family Bacteroidaceae; genus Phocaeicola_A. Next base: position 57,887 of record CAVJRQ010000033.1, on the reverse strand, counting down.
CCGTGTACGGCCAGTATGGCCGCTACGTGACGCATGTGCAACGCAACCTGGGTGGCATCTACCACAACACGGCTCCGGACCTGAAACCCGAAGAGCCCGTGCCGGCAAGCCGTCAGAAAGAAGCGTTGGACTGGTATGGACGCAACATCTTCACACCCCAGTATTGGCTCTATCCCGAAGAGGTGACTTCCAAGACGGGCACCAACATGATGACCGAGATAGGCAGTCGCCAAACGGTAACTATCACGGGACTTCTTGCCAACGGAACGCTGAAGGAGATGCATCAATCCGCCCAATACGCCACCGAACCCTATCCGTTGGACGAGTACTTGGATGACGTGTTCAACCTCGTGTGGAAACCCTTTGACGCGCAGGATGAGAAAGGCAACTTCTTCATCCGTCAGAATGAGCGCACTTACGTCACGAGCCTCTGCAAGGTTCTCAAGCCGACGGAGGTCGCCAAGCCGGGTGCTTTCCCCGAAGCCCGGACTGATGTGCCCGTGTATGTGCGGATGCATCTCGACAAGGTGAAGAAGTACATCGAGGAACAGCGTGCCGCCAGTCAGTCGGGCAGCTTGGAAGCCTACCACTACGATGACCTGTTGCAACAAATCCGGCAGGCCACCGAAGAGGAGAAGAAAAACTGACCTCCACACGTAAGTACTTACGTCGGCTCACGTAAGTACTTACGATGCCCGATGAAAGTACTTACGTTGGTCGATGCAACTGCTTGCGTTTATTGGGGCGAATCGCTCCCAAAAATGCGGTACTACCTCAAGTGCCAACGGGACTATACCTCATTGGCACTTGAGGTATAGTCTCGTTTGAGGCCGAGGTAGGTTCATTCGCCTATTCCAGGCAGGCATCCAGCTCGCGGGTTATCCGCTCCTTGTCTATGTGCTGGCCGATGAAGACAATCTTCTCCATGCGGTCGCCGTACTTGTCGTCCCAGTCGCGTAGCAGTCCAGGCTCTTGCTTCATCAGCTGTATCAAGTCTTCTTCGGGAGCGGTGGCGTACCACTGCCCGGCCTCAATCAGTTTCTTTTGCACGCCGGCCTGCTCGAAGAGGTACGACATGTCGGTGTTGCTGCTGAAGTAGCAAACGCCCTTGGCCCGGATGATGTTCTTAGGCCAGCGGTCGTTGACGAACGCCTCGAACTTGCGGAGGTTAAAGGCTTGACGGCGATAGTAGACAAACGTGCCGATGCCGTACTCTTCCGCCTCCCCCTCGTCGTGGTGGTGATGGTGGTGGTGATGTCCGTGCCCGTGCTCCTCTTCATCGTCGTCGTCATCGTCATGATGGTGATGCTCGTGTTCCTCCTCATCGTGGTGGTGATGCCCATGTTCATCTTCGTCATCATCATCGTCATGGTGATGGTGATGTCCCGGTTCGTGCGCCTCCTTCTCCTCCTCTTCGGTCACTTCGCGTTCCAGTTCACGAATCCATCCGGCGGAGGTGGCGGCTTTGTCGTAGTTGAAGAGGTGGGTGTTTATCAGGTTCGTGATGTCCACGTCGGCGTAGTCGCAGGTGATAATCTCCGCACCGGGTTGCAGCACCCGTATGATGTGCTTGATGCGTTCCAGCTCCTCTGGTTTCACCTCCGAAGCCTTGTTGAGCAGGATGAGGTTACAGAACTCTATCTGTTGGATGATAAGGTTCTCGATGTCCTCGTCGTCAATCTGCTGTTTCGTCAGACTGTCGCCGCAGGCGAACTCACTCTGTAGGCGCAGGCTGTCCACCACCGTGCAGACACAGTCGAGGCGCGGCACTCCGTACCGCGTATATTCTCCACCCATGCGCCGCATCGAGCAGATGGTACGCGCAATGGGCTCCGGCTCGCAGATGCCGCTGGCCTCTATCACGATGTAGTCGAACCGTTGCATCTTCTGTATCTCGTTGAGCTGCTCTATCAGGTCCATCTTCAGCGTGCAGCAGATACATCCGTTCTGCAACGCCACCAGACTGTCGTCCTTCTTGCCCACGATACCGCCCTTCTGAATCAGGTCCGCGTCGATGTTCACCTCGCCTATATCGTTCACGATGACGGCGAACTTAATGCCCCGTTGGTTGGAAAGGATGTGGTTCACCAACGTCGTCTTGCCGCTTCCTAAGTAACCGGTAAGCAGCAGCACCGGTGTCTCTTTTTTCTCCATATTATTGATGATATTATAAGTTTGTCCACACTGTTTCGGTTGGCAAAATTACCAAACTATTTCGGTGAGGGACAAACAATGTGCCAAAATAACAAAAGAAAGTCCGTAGGCGGTAAGTGCTTGCGCCGCCTGCTCCGTATATAAATATGTGTGTCACACTGCATGGCGAGGCCCTTGCGGATGATGCCCCCGACATAGGAAACAAACACATATCGATATGAAACTAAAGAGAACAACATTCACTGCATTGTGCGCCGCCATGGTATGGCTCCTCGGTGGCGCGGCCGCTTTCGGCAATGACAATCCGCGTACCTCCGTCCTCCTCGACAAGGGTTGGGGCATCAAACCCATCACGGACAACAGTCGCAACGCCCGGTTGACACCGGTGACGCTTCCCCATACGTGGAACGCCGAGTACCTGAAGGGCACGACCCAGTACAACCGGGAAATGATGATTTACAAACGTGACCTGAAGGTCACTCCCGCCATGAAGGACAAGCGCCTCTTCCTCTATTTTGAGGGAGCCAACTCCGCTGCCGACGTGATGGTGAACTACCGCACCGTGGGCACGCACTTAGGCGGCTACACCGCTTTCTGCATAGAGATTACCGACTACGTGCACGAAGGCTCCAATGACGTGGAGGTGTGGGTGAGCAATGCCTACCGTACCGACATCCTCCCCATCAGCGGCGACTTCAACATCTATGGCGGACTTCATCGCCCTTGCCACTTGATTATAACGGACAAGAACTGCATCTCGCCTCTTTTCTACGCCTCTTCCGGTCTCCTCATCCACCAGGACAAAGTGACCGACACACAGGCCGACTTGACCGTGGAAACCATCCTCTCGCTGAAAGAGCAAAAGGCGGGACTGACCGTGAAGACCGTCATCTTCAATGCCGACGGCCAACCGGTTGCGGAGAAAGAGACAGCCGTGACGGGCGAAACGGTGAAGCAGCCCTTCACCCTCAACAACCCCACACTGTGGGACGGCAAGCGCAATCCTTACCTCTATACCGTCACCGCCGAACTCTATGACAACGGCGCGTTGATTGACCGCGTGACCGAGCGTACCGGTTTCCGCTACTTCCATGCTGACCCCGACAAGGGATTCTTCCTCAACGGGAAACCCCTCGACCTGCACGGCTATTGCCGTCACGACGACGTGAAGGGGAAGGGTAGCGCACTCACCATGGAGGACTATGAGCGTGACATGGAACTCGTCAACGAAGTGGGTGCTACGGTGCTCCGCTTGGCGCACTATCCTCACGGCAAGCCCATATACGACCTGAGTGACAAGAACGGTATCCTCCTGTGGACCGAGATTCCGATGTGCGGCCCCGGCGGCTATGCCTACACGGGCTACCTCCACAACAAAGGATTTGAAGACAACGCACGCCAAGTGACGCGTGAATTGGTTTACCAAAACTTCAACCACCCATCCATCTGCTTCTGGGGCATCTTCAACGAACTCTTGCTGAGCGACAACAACCGCTTCCAGGAGTATGACAATCCCATCGCTTTCGTCAAGGAAATCAATGCCCTCTATAAACAGCTCGACCCGTCGCGCCTCACCACCTTCGCCACTTGCGTGGACCAAGTCCCCTACTTGGGCTGTAGCGACTTGGTGGCATGGAACAAATACTTCAGCTGGACCAAGTCCGAGCAGTTGGCGGGTGAGTTCTTCGACAACGCCCACGCCACTGCCAAGGGCTACCCTGTAGGCGTGTCGGAATATGGAGCGGGCGGCAGTCCCTTGCAGCACGAAGACCCGTTGGACGTGGACTTCGTGGCCAAAGGCGGCTATCACCCCGAGGAGCACCAGGCCATTTGTCATGAAGGCTATTGGCGTGCGTTCGCCAAACGTCCCTACCTGTGGGCGAAAATCATCTGGCAGTTCTCCGACATGCAGTCCTTCTTCCGCAACGAGGGAGACACGCCGGGCATCAACGACAAGGGCTCCGTCACCTACGACCGCAAGACGAAGAAAGACGTGTTCTACTTCTACAAAGCCAACTGGAATCCCGAGCCGATGCTCTACATCACCAGCCGTCGCTTCACCTCACGCACGAAAGCCGACACCCAGGTGCGTGTCTACAGCAACCTGAAAGAGGCTACGCTCTACATCAACGACAAGAAGATTGGCAAGATGCGCAAGGACGATGTCAACCGCATGGTGTGGAACGTCACCCTCACCCCGGGCGAGAACGTCATCAAGGTAGTAGGCAAGAGCGGCAAGAAGACCCTTACCGACACTTGCACCTGGACGCTGAAATAGGTACGCCTTATTTTTGGTGCGCTTGACGAAGTTTATTACCTTTGCCAACTGCATACCGAGGTGTGTAAAAGCCCATCGGTATGCAGCCGTAAGGGATTAACTTCTAAAAACATATTACCTAATGAGGAAAGTAGCACTTATTTCTGGAATCACCGGCCAAGACGGATCCTTCTTGGCAGAGTTTTTATTGAGTAAGGGGTATGAAGTCCACGGCATCCTGCGCCGCTCTTCTTCCTTCAACACGGCCCGTATCGAACACCTCTATCTCGACGAGTGGGTTCGCGACATGAAAAAGGCGCGCCTGGTCAATCTCCACTATGGCGACATGACCGACTCGAGCTCGCTCATCCGCATCATCAGCGACATCCATCCGACGGAGATTTACAACCTCGCTGCGCAGAGCCATGTGAAGGTCTCCTTTGACGTGCCCGAGTACACGGCGGAAGCCGATGCGGTCGGCACGCTGCGGTTGTTGGAAGCCGTTCGCATCTGTGGGCTGGAGCATACCTGCCGCATCTATCAGGCATCCACCTCCGAACTGTTCGGCAAGGTGCAGGAAGTGCCCCAGAAGGAGACGACCCCCTTCTATCCCCGTTCGCCCTACGGCGTGGCCAAGCAGTACGGCTTCTGGATTACGAAGAACTACCGCGAGAGCTACGGCATGTTTGCGGTCAACGGTATCCTCTTCAACCACGAAAGCGAGCGCCGTGGCGAGACTTTCGTCACCCGTAAGATTACGCTGGCGGCAGCCCGCATCAAACAGGGGTTTCAGGACAAACTCTACTTGGGAAACCTCAACTCCCTGCGCGACTGGGGCTATGCGAAAGACTATGTGGAGTGTATGTGGCTCATCCTGCAGCACGACCAACCCGAGGACTTCGTCATCGCCACGGGCGAGATGCACACCGTGCGTGAGTTTTGCACACTGGCCTTCAGCTATCTGGGCATCGAGCTTGAATGGCAGGGCGAGGGCGTGAACGAGAAAGGCATCGACAAGGCTACGGGACGTTCCTTGGTAGAGGTAGACCCGAAATACTTCCGTCCCTGTGAGGTGGAGCAGTTGCTGGGCGACCCGACCAAGGCCAAGACCCTGTTGGGATGGAACCCCACCAAGACCCCGTTCCCCGAACTGGTACGTATCATGGTGGAGCACGACATGAAGTTCGTGAGGAAGCTCCACTTGAAAGCGCAGATGGAGGACTAAGCGATGTTGGACAAATCAGCAAAGATATATGTGGCGGGACACCACGGATTGGTAGGTTCCGCCATTTGGAACAACCTGAAGCAGCGGGGCTATGCCAACCTCGTGGGGCGCAGTCACAAGGAGCTCGACTTGCTCGACGGATCGGCGGTGAAAGCCTTCTTCGACCAGGAGCGGCCGGATGCCGTGGTATTGGCTGCCGCCCATGTGGGAGGCATCATGGCCAACCTGCGCTACCGGGCGGACTTCATCTACCAGAACCTGCAGATACAGCAGAACGTCATCGGTGAGAGCTATCGCCATGGCGTGAAGAAACTCCTCTTCTTGGGCAGCACCTGCATCTATCCGCGCGAAGCTCCGCAGCCGATGAAGGAGGACTGCCTGCTCACCTCGCCGCTCGAATACACCAACGAGCCCTATGCCATCGCCAAGATAGCGGGACTGAAGCTATGCGAGAGCTTCAACCTGCAGTACGGCACGGACTATATCGCCGTGATGCCCACGAACCTCTATGGACCCAACGACAATTTCCATCTGGAGAACAGCCACGTGCTGCCCGCCATGATTCGTAAGATTCATCTGGCGAAATGCCTGAGCGAAGGAGACTGGCAGGCGGTGCGCCACGACCTCTCCCTCCGTCCCGTGGAAGGGGTGGACGGCCGGGCCGACGAGGCGTTGATTACGGAGACCCTTGTCCGGTACGGCATCTCCGCTGAGGCTGTCACCCTTTGGGGAACGGGCAAGCCGTTGCGCGAGTTCCTTTGGAGCGAAGAGATGGCGGATGCCAGTGTACACGTGTTGCTGAATGTCAGCTTCAAGGACACCTTTGAACCGGGCAGCAAGGAGGTGCGCAACTGCCACATCAATGTGGGTACGGGCAAGGAACTCACCATTCGTGCCTGTGCCGAGAAGATTGTGGCGGAGGTGGGCTTCAAGGGCGAACTGCGTTGGGACGCTACCAAGCCCGATGGCACGTTGCGTAAGTTGACCGATGTCACCAAGCTCCATAACCTGGGCTGGCACCACAAAGTGGAAATCGACGAAGGCATCCATCGCCTCTATCAGTGGTACCTGGCCTCTGGTGCGGTGACACGATGACCGTGACGCGATGAGACGATTATTTTGTTGAGAATTTGGCGGTATGCTTCCTTTTTCCTATCTTTGTCACTCGAAACAGCAAAGAATAGAAATGAAGCATGTCGCCATAACTTTTTGCTTCTTGCTTGTCGCGCTGGCAGGGACGGCAAGCCTCTGGCTTTGTGACCGGGTGCTGTCCGCAACCGTGGAGCGTGTCGTCTCCTTGACGCAGGGTGAGTGGGCGGAAGCTCCCGCCTCTCCCGTCGGTACTGTGGAGGCCGGAGGCAAGGTGACGCGCCCCGGGGAGAACTGGCCGGTCTATTTCGACATGGGGTCGGAGAACAGTTTGCTGAGCACCATCCTGCGCCTTGGCAGGCCGCAGATGCAGAACGGCAACATGCAACGTGCCTCCTCTTCGCTCCGCCACCTCCTTTACATGCTTTCACTTGTTGATTCATCGCTCGTTTCGCGGCGAGGCGATTCCCATAGTCACGTATTTGCGTTTGCTGAAAAGCAGCGTCGGCTATACTATGTGTATGCCCTCAGGCATATTGTCATTTAGTGGCACGGGGTGTTGCGTCCCTTTCCCTTTCAGGGGAGAGGACGTGTGTGCTTGACATCCGTGCCGTGCGCCACTGGCGGCGGTCAGTGTGCGACGTTTGCGCAGGACGCTTTGCGTCCGCGTACGTTGTGCGGCTAAACCGAAAACAATAAATGACAAATTATGGAATCAAAGAAAATAGCCGAAGAGGAGACGCTGTTCACCTCTTCGCATCCCGAAATAGAAAAGAGACTGATTGTGAAGACCGCTTTGCTGTCATCGGTATATGCCGAAGCGGGACTTGTGATACTGATAATGGCCCTCGTGTTGGGCAAGGAGTACCAGACCTGGAGTATGCTGGGGCTGGTCGTTGGCGTGTTGTTGGTGGCCGTTGGCTGCTACAGGGTGTTTTGTTGCTCGCGCAGGGAGGTCTACCTCCCCACCGGTAGCCTCGTGAGGCAGAAGGTGCTCTTCTTCGACTTGAAGCATGAGGCGGCGCTGCGGCATTGTGTGGAGACGGGAGACTTCAACTTGGCTGAACCTGTCGAGAGTGTCTCCAACGGCTGCGTGAAGCTGGAGGCACTCTGTTCCGACGACGGACAGTTTGTCGGCGTGCAGCTTTTCGAGTTCGTCCCCTACGCCTATTCGCCCGTGTCGCCTGTTCGGTATTACAAGGATGAGCAGGCCATTGCGTTCAGTAAGTTTGTCAAATCTATAAAAATGAAACGAACATGAGTTTTTCACCGGAAGTGTTATTGTTAGTGGGTGCCGTACTGCTGTTTGTCAGCATCGTTGTCAGCAAGACGGGCTATAAGTTTGGTGTCCCCACCTTGTTGTTGTTCCTCCTTGTCGGCATGGTGTTCGGCAGCGACGGTTTGGGTCTGGAATTCCACAGTGCCTCCGAGGCGCAGTTCATCGGCATGATTTCGTTGGCCGTCATCCTGTTCACGGGCGGTCTCGACACCAAGAAGGAAGACATCCGTCCCGTCCTCTCGCAGGGCATCCTCCTCTCCACTTTCGGTGTGCTGCTCACCACCCTCTTTACGGGATTCTTCATCTACTGGGTCTCCAACCTGCCGTTTACCAACATCTCCTTCTCGCTCACCGTGTCGCTGCTGTTGGCCGCCACCATGTCGTCTACCGACTCCGCTTCGGTGTTCAACATCCTGCGCACGCAGAAGATGAACCTGAAGTATAACCTGCGTCCCACGCTGGAGTTGGAGAGCGGCAGCAACGACCCGATGGCTTACCTGCTGACCATCGTGCTGATACAGTACATCCAGACGGACGGCATGTCCGTGTGGGCCATCTTCGGCAGCTTCTGCGTGCAGTTCATCGTCGGAGGCTTGGCGGGTGTGGTGTTCGGCAAGCTGGTGACCTACTTCAACAACCGCATCAACCTCAACAACACCTCCCTCTATCCGCTGCTTATCCTCAGTTGCGTATTCCTTATATATACGGTAACCTATCTGTTGGGCGGCAACGGCTACTTGGCGGTCTACATTGCCGGCATCATCTTGGGCAACTCGCCTACGGTGGTCAACCGCCGGGACACCACCAAGTTCCTGGACGGTGCCACGTGGATGTTCCAGATAGTCATGTTCCTTGCGTTGGGTCTCCTTGTCAATCCGCACGAGATGTTGGGTGTAGCCCTCGTGGCATCCCTCATCGGCATCTTCATGATTGTGCTGGCGCGTCCGCTCAGTGTGCTGCTCTGCCTCTTGCCCTACTCCTCCAAGCGCATCAACTATCCGTCGCGCCTCTTCATCTCGTGGGTGGGCTTGCGCGGTGCCGTGCCCATCATCTTTGCCACCTACCCCGTGGTGGCGGGCATCGAGGGGGCCGACCAGATTTTCAATATCGTCTTCTTCATCACCATCTTCTCGTTGGTGATACAGGGCACCTCCATCTCGTGGGTGGCGCGGTTGCTCAAGCTCGACGCTCCGTTGAGCGAAGAAGGCAACAGCTTCGGGGTGGAACTGCCCGACGAGATGAACAGCTCCCTGCGCGAGATGGTGGTCACCGAACCGATGTTGGCGCAGGGATGCCGTCTGAAGGATGTCAGTCTGCCTGCCGGACATTTGGTGATGGTGGTGCGCCGAGGGCATGAACACATTGTGCCCAATGGGGGACTCGAACTGCACACGGGAGACGTGCTTTTGCTGATAAGCAGTGCAAAAACACAGGAAAAGGAGCAGAAGCCCGACGCTAAGCTGTTCGATTTCTCTACCCTTTTGCGCCGAAACCGGTAGCTTAAAGGAGGCCGTAGGGTGTCCTAACTCTGTTAATTTACCTTTTTTAACGGCCTTTTTCTTTTTGCTGCCAAATTATTCCTATACTTTTGGCCACGTTAAGCGTGTTAACAAACCTAATGTAATACTAACTTAAAACGCACTTCTTATGAAATGTAAAAGAATGTTACTGGGGGGGGCAGTCTGGTTGCTTACTGTCCTCTTTGCCGTACAAGTTAGCGCACAAGATCGAACAATCTCCGGTACCGTGAAGGATGTCGCCGGTGAGCCGATGATTGGCGTTAGCGTACAAGTGTTGGGAACCACAGTCGGTGCTGTAACCGATTTTGATGGTAATTACACTCTTCAAGCATCCAACAAATCAAAACTCCAATTTTCTTTTATCGGTTATCTGTCTCAGACGATAGAGGTAGGTAACAAGGCCAAGATTGACGTTGTTCTGAAAGAGGACAACAAGACTTTGGACGAGGTAGTCGTTATCGGTTACGGTACGGTGAAACGTCGTGACTTGACCGGTTCCGTTGCTTCCGTATCCGGTGAGAAGCTGGTGGCCAACCCGGTTGCCAACGTGGCTCAGGCCCTGCAAGGCCAGCTCCCCGGTGTCAGCGTGACGGCTCAGGACGGTCGTCCGGGCGCAAGCATGTCTATCCGTGTACGTGGTGGTGGTTCCATCACCCAGAGCAACGACCCGTTGTTCATCGTGGACGGTGTGCAGGTTAGCAGCATCGACGATATCCCTGCCGACAACATCGAGAGCATCGACGTACTGAAGGATGCCGCTTCTACGGCTATCTACGGTGCCCGTGGTGCCAACGGTGTTATCTTGGTGACAACCAAGGGCGGTAAAGAGGGTAGAGTTAACGTGAAGTACAACATGTACTATCAGGTGAAGGAGAACCCCGAAACACTCGCTGTTTGCGATGCCTATGACTACATCTATAACACTTGGTCATACATGACCGCTTATGGTGCTACTTATGGTGACGGTGTTGCGAAGTATTTCGGCCTCGGCTCTGCTAACGGTAATCACTTGGAAGCATACAAGAACGTGCCGACCCACAACTACATCAACGACTTGATGCGCACGGCTTCCACATGGAACCACGACTTGTCTCTCTCCGGTGGTAACGACAAGACTACCTACTATGCCTCTGTCAACTACACCGACGATGAGGGTATCCGTCGCAAATCAAGCTTCTCTCGTTGGAACGCCAACTTCAAGTTGACCCAGAAAATCACGAAGAACTTGACCGCAGACGTTGACCTCCGTTATACGGAATCCCTGATTCAGGGTTCGGGTTTCGGTAACGCCACTTCCGCTTACAAATACCGTCCGATTGATCCGGAATATGTAGACGCTAACGGTGGTGATTCATCCGCTACGAGCGGCTTCGGTAACGGTGACGTTCACATGGAAGATACGGAGAACCCCGTTTACTACTTGAATACCGTTGACTATCAGAAGATGACTAACCGCCTGCGCGCGAAAGCCGGTTTGACTTGGCAAATCATCAAGGGCTTGACAGCCAAGACGGAACTCTCTTTGGGTCGCAACTGGACAGACACCCGTACATGGGATGCCGGCCAGTTGGCTACGGATATCAGTACCGCCAAATGGAACAAGGGCGACGGCTTCTCTACCCGTTGGTCTTCTACCTTGAACTATGAGGTACAGGGTCTCGGCGATGACAACAGCCTCTCTTTCTTGGTTGGTAACGAGGTGTTGGCTTCCAAGAGCAACTCTACCGAAATCTATGGTGCCGGCTATCCTGACGGTTTCACTATGAAGGACGCTTTCGGTATGATCAACATGACTACCGCTTCTTTGGGTAAGGACTACTTCACCTCTACCATCGGTACCCCGACCCGTACACTCTCTTGGTTCGGCCGTGCCAACTACTCCTACAAAGGCAAATACCTGTTGACCGCCACGTTCCGTGCCGACGGTTCTTCCAAGTTCGCTCCCAACAACCATTGGGGTTATTTCCCTGCAGCCGCTATAGCATGGCGTATCTCTGACGAAAACTGGTTCGAGTCCGCAAGAGAAGAGTGGTTGGACAACTTGAAACTCCGTCTCTCTTACGGTACATCCGGTAGCGACAACATCGACGCTTCTCTTTGGAAAGAGACTTGGGGAACTTCGCAGATTACCGTGGACGGACAGAAGATTACAACCTACGTGCCGGGTTCCATGAAGGGTAACCCCGACTTGAAGTGGGAGACCACTATCAGCCGCAACCTTGGTCTTGACTTCGGTTTCTTCAATAACTGGATTCGTGGTAGCGTCGATTTCTATTGGAACACCACCAAGGACATCTTGATGAAAGTGCCTATCGATGCCGCTTCCGGTTTCAGCTACCAGTTCCAGAATGTAGGTCAGACTTCCAACAAGGGTCTTGAGTTGGCTCTCGGTTTCGACATCTTCCGTCAGAAAGATTTCAACTTGGGCGTGAACTTGACCTATAACTTCAACAAGAACAATGTGGACGACGTGAGAGACGATGCTTTGGCTGATGCCCGTGCCGCTGGTAAATGGGGTTCTTCCATGGCTGTTCCGGCTTACGACTACATCATCCGCGAAGGTCATCCTGTAGGTACTATTCAGGGTTTCAAGTCTGCCGGTTACTATACTACCGATGACTTTACCTATGCCAACGGTGTGTACACACTGAAGGAAGGTGTGCCCGATATCCAGGGTATCGTTAACTATCCCGCAGGCTTGGCAGGTTTGGCTCCTTCTGGCCAGACAGCTGTTCCGGGTATGCCCAAGTTTGTGGACGTGGACGGAAACGGCGTTGTGGATGACTCCGACAAGACCATCATCGGTGAGGCGATGGCTAAACACACGGGTGGTGTGAACATCATCGGTAACTACAAGGCTCTTGACTTCTCCATCGGCTTTACCTATCAGATTGGCGGTAAGATCTACAACGCCAACTCCATGCACTCTATGATGGGTGACAAGGATAATGGTGCAGGTTACAACCGTTTGGCTTTCACCTCACAGAGCTACAAGTACTATGACGTAGATGCCAACGGTGACTTGGTATTGGTAACTGACCCCACGGCGTTGAATGAACTCAACGCAAACACGAAGTATGCTTCGTTCTTCTCTGAGTACGGTATCGTAAGTTCACAGTTCATCGAGGACGCTTCTTACCTCCGTCTGAACACGTTGACCGTAGGTTACACCTTCCCGAAAGACTGGGTGAAGAAAGTAGGTTTGCAGAATGCACGTGTCTACTTCACGGGAGCCAATCTCTTCTGCATCTCCGGTTATTCCGGCATCGACCCCGATGTCAACGTAAACAGCGATGCCAGTGGCAATGGTTTCCCCACTCCGAACTTCGACTATCAGTCTTATCCGAAGGCAAGAACCTATACGTTTGGTGTTAACTTGGCATTCTAATCACTTTAAAGAATTTACAGTCTATGAAAAAAATATTATACTATACGCTGGGTGTAGCAACGCTGATGAGCGTTGCCTCATGTAGCGATTTCTTGGAGACAAGCTCACCCTCTGTGGTGGACGCAGACTTCGTCTTCTCCAATACTACTACCGCACGTGCCGCACTCGACGGTGCATACGATTCATGGAGAGACATCGCTCAGAATGGTGTGTTCGGTGACGGAATCTATTATGGAGCCGATATTTGCGGTTCGGATATTGAACGTCACCCTGAGGCATTTACAAACCAGCCTGGTCGTCACTGGCCGGAGGGTTTCTATCAGAACGGAACGTATGCAAGTTCGTATGGATTGTTGACCTATTTGAAAGAGGATGGTATCTATGCCGGTCTTTTTGAAGTGATCAGCAAGGCGAATGCCGTGATAACCTCCATGCGGAATGCATCGAACTTCCAGGAAATCATCAACGGCGGACAATCGGAAATGGGTCAGATGTACGGTGAGGCAATCGCCTTGCGTGCTACTGCCTACCGCGAGTTGTGCCGAAACTTCGGTGATGTGCCTTACGTGGGTACATATGGAGATATTCCTGCCGGTTTGGTAGGTCGTGACTCCATCTACGATGCTTGCATCGCGGATTTGGTTGATGTGGTAGAGTTGATGTATCCGGTAGGTAGCATCCCCGGTTTCACCACCAAGAACTATTTCTCGAAGACTTATGTACAAGGCTTGATTGGACGTATGTGCTTGGATGCCGGTGGTTACCAGACCCGTCGTGGCGACCTTACCCGTGTGGACAGCACAGGTACCGCTTACTCCTATGAATATAAGGGTACTGAGAACAACGGCGCTAAATATGGTCGTCGTACGGACTATAAGAATCTCTATCAGATTGCACAGAAGTACTATGCAGAGTTGTTGACCAACACTGGAACAGCCAAGTTCTATACGGTTGACCCGCGTGGTGAGTCGGACAACAACGGACGTACGTTCGGTAACCCCTATCAGTACTTCTTTGAGCAGATGCATCAGGCAGACGACCAGTATGCCGATGAGTCTATCTACGAATACCCGATGCAGCAGGGTGGCGGTAACGACGGTCGTCCCTACTCATTCGGTCGTCCTTCCAATGGTGGTAGCAAGGCTGCTTATCCTTGCAAGAGCTATGGACAAGGACGTATCAACCCGGCTTTCTACTATGGTAAGTTCGATCCGGAAGATATGCGTCGTGATGTCAGCGTAGCCGTTACCGGTAGTACGGGTAAGGGTGTAGAGAAACTGGTTTCCTTTGAACCGGGTTCTAAAGTAGATGGTGGTGGTCTTTCACTCAACAAGTGGGACGAGAACCGTCAGACAACCGTTTGGGTGTCTGCACAGCGTAAATCGGGTATCAACGGTCCGTACATGCGTATGGCAGAGATTTACTTGGGTTATGCAGAGGTTTGCGCGGCTTTGGGCGACGCTACTACAGCAAAACAGTATCTGAAGACCGTTCGTGAACGTTCATTCCCCGAAGGCAAGGCTAACACCGATGAGTTTATCAACTCTTGGGGTGGCGACCTCGTTCGTGCCATCATCGAAGAGAGAGGCTTTGAGTATGCCGGTGAAGGTGACCGTCGTTGGACGTTGATTCGTTCCGGTTATGTAGGCGAGGATATCATGGCCATCAAGAACTTGACGACCGAGATGCTCGATGGCTTGGCAGAGAAAGGATATTATGAGTTTGAAAACGGTAACGTCATCCCTGCCTATGTATGGACTAAACTGGTGGATGCCAAGACTACATACGGACACCGCTTGACGGCTCAATGTCCCGAGGACAAGACGGATAACCCCGTTCTCTATCCGGGATGGCGTGGTCAGAACGACAACTGGGAGAGCTATGGTTTGGATTACGGTTCTTCTACCCCTAAGACTAACTTGGCTATCAAGGGACTGTTCACTTACATTGACCCGGATGGTGAGGAAGCTAAGGCTTTGGAAGCTGATGGCTACACTAAAGTTAATTGGGGTATTGACCTTGTATACGGCAAGAGTGGAGTCAACCGTGACGAGTACGAGAAGTATCTCTTCTACGACTACGACGGTGAGAAAGCTCCTATCTACCTCTGGCCGTTCACACCGAACGTGCTTAGCTCAGGTGGCTTCACCAACGGCTATGGCTTCAAGAATGAATAATTCTTTCCCCGGAAAGTATTAGTCATACCTATATAGAAAGGGGGACGTTCCTACGGAGCGTCCCCCTTCTTAGTCAATGTTGCTCTTGACTTTACATAGCCATTTAAACTCCCTCAACTTCTTTCCAGTCAATGAGTCCCTTACCCTGCTCATCCAGTTCCACGGCGAGGGCGATAACCTTTCGCTTGTCAGCCATGAACGGTTCGGTGTATTTGTGGGACTTGATTTGCGCCTCGGCAGCGGCGAGACCACCGTTGTTGGACAGCTTCAGTTCCAGGACATAGATATAGTGGGTGACTTCCACCACCATGTCGATTCGACCCGTGGCAATCACCTTCTCTACCTCCACGCGGCAACCGATAGCGTTGAATATTGTGCTCATAATAAGGCGGTAACGCTCCTCCATATCCATCGAGGCGAGCTTCTTGTTGCTGTAAGGCACGTCGGCAATGAGGGCTTTTAGGCATTTCTTCGCTTCGGGAAGGTTACCCAGTTGCAGAGACAGTATCAGACTGGACTGGGCAGACTGTATCTCTGCATTCCGCTTCATGGTAAGGGTTGGCAATACAATCTCGTAGAGAGCCTGGCGAACCTCGTGGTTGGGGAACCCTAAGATGTATACGCCCATCTGGTAATCCTTGATGGTAAGATAACCGGATTGGTAGAGAAACAATTCCGGTCCTCCACCTGTCACGTCGGAGGTCTCAGCGATGGTTCCCGACAAGGCGCAAGGGTCGAAGTTCTTCAAGCGAAGCTCCATATCGTCCACAAACTTTGGGAGTAGGGAAGTGGACCCCGATGATGCCCAGTAATTCTTGATTTCTTTATCGTTTAAGGAATTGATGAGGCTGAACGGATTGAAGACATCCGTCATGTTGTCTGCACTGAAGTGATAGCCGTCGTAGTTGGCCTTCAGTTGTGCGACGGTTTCTTCTGCCGTCCAACCGTTTGCTTCACCCATTGCTTCTATTTCCGGCATAAAGTTGTCGGTAATCTCTTGCTTGGTGATGCCGCAGATGGCGGCGTAAGGAGCGTCAAAGCTGATGTTGCTGAGATTGTTGAGTGCGGAGAACAAGGAGAGTTGCGTAAACTTCGTGATGCCAGTGATGAAGACGTACTTCTCATAGCGGTCTTCCGACTTGAGAACGGCAAAGACATCCCGATACACGTCCCTGCATGCCTCATGCAGCGCTGTCTTCCAGGAGTGCTGCAACGGACAGTCGTATTCGTCGATAAGCACCGCCACCTGTTGTCCGGTCTGGTTGAAGGCAGTTCTGATGATGTTCTTGAGGCGCACCGTGAGGGTGGCTCCGGGACGCACGGTGATTCCGTATTCCGTCTCGTAGTCGTAGAAGACATCGTCCAAGTAAGATTTGATACCTTCCGGCGTGGCGTTGGCGTTGCTCATGTCCAGCCGGACGACAGGACGTTTCACCCACTCCTTCTCCAATTCCATAATCTTCAATCCCTCGAAGAGTTCCTTTTTGCCCTCGAAGTAAGCCTGGAGGGTATCCACGAGTACCGACTTGCCGAAGCGGCGTGGGCGGCTCAGGTAAACGTACTTTTTCCCTTTGTTGACAAGATTCCAGACGATGTCGGTCTTGTCAACATACAAAAAGCCTTGTTCCCTAATCTCGTAGAACGACTGTATGCCTACGGGTAGTCTTCTTTCTTTCATGTCAGCCTTCATAATCTTCGCCATTCAGCAATTAACGATACAAATATACGGCTTTTGTTTGGGACTATGGTAGCTGGGGTGATAAAATATTCTTCCACAAAGCCCCACTCCGCAACATCTTCTTTGCGTAAAAATCGCCAGTTGACGAAACAATCTCTATATTTGCAACGGATAAACGAGTTCGTTATGGAGACGATAGACAGATTTATCCAACATTACAAAGAATAGGACCAAGATGTTATTGCCATATTACAAAGAGGGGGTCATTGAAGCGGGATGCGACGAGGCGGGACGCGGATGTCTGGCCGGGGCGGTCTATGCGGCGGCGGTGATACTGCCGGCGGACTATCACAACGAGCAACTCAACGACTCCAAGCAACTGACCGAACGCCAACGCTACGCCCTGCGACGGGAGATAGAGCGTGATGCCGTGGCATGGGCGGTGGGCATCGTCTCGCCACAGGAGATTGACCGCGTCAACATCCTCAATGCCTCCATCCTGGCTATGCACCGTGCCGTGGAGCAACTCCCGCAGGTGCCGCAACATCTGATTGTCGACGGTAACCGGTTCCGTCCGTTCCGTGACATCCCTTACACCACCGTGGTGAAGGGCGACGGCAAGTATCTCTCCATTGCGGCCGCCTCCATCCTGGCGAAGACCTACCGTGACGACTACATGAACGAGCTGCACAAGGAATACCCTCTCTACGACTGGGACAACAACAAAGGATACCCCACCCGCAAACACCGGGAGGCTATCCGTCTGCACGGTGTCACACCCTACCACCGGATGACGTTCAACCTCTATGGAGACACCCAGCTGGAACTTTTTCCCTGACAGGAACGCTCCATCAAAACAATAAACCCGGCATGGCTGACAAGAAGAGACAAACGGAATCCGAAGAGGCTTTAAAGGACGCGTTCGAACAGTTCTTCAAAGAGAGTTATTCGCTCCTCTACTACTATGCCCTCCGCTACATAGCGGACGAAGAGGTGTGCCGCGACGTGGTGAGCGACTCGTTCCACTTCCTGTGGGAACACAGGGAGACGTTCCGTGCCGACACCGCCTTGACCTACATGTATACCCATGTGCGCTACCTCTGCATCGACTACATTCGGCATGCCGGCATGAAGGAGGCACACATCCCCTCGTACCTCGCCATGCTCCGC
The DNA here is from genome assembly GCA_963652075.1 of Acutalibacteraceae bacterium. Taxonomy (GTDB): domain Bacteria; phylum Bacteroidota; class Bacteroidia; order Bacteroidales; family Bacteroidaceae; genus Phocaeicola_A. Next base: position 39,950 of record CAVJRQ010000033.1, on the reverse strand, counting down.
GAATGGAACGACGACGACCGGAGGGAGAGCGAGGAGCGCATCCATGCAATCATGCGCTTGATAGAAGAGATGCCTGAGAATACACGCTTCGTGATGGAACAGTGCTACCTGCACAAAAAGAAGTACCGGGAGGTGGCGGAGATGATGGGGCTCACGGAGAGCGCTGTACGCAAGCATATCATGAAGGGGCTGAACCTCATCCGTGCCCATTTTTCTGTTAAATATAAAAAAGGCGGTGGCTAAAGTGCCCCTCTGTTCGTATAATTAGAAAACAAGAAAAGACGATGAATGACGAACAAAAGAGAAAAGACGAAAGTGGTAATCAACCGGAGGAACACTTGCAATACGAGTGCGAGCAGGCCTTCTTGCGCCGAACCTATGCGAAACCTTCGGTGGAGGAGGAGTGGGAGCTGTTTCAGCATCAACTTCAACGTGACGGGGCAACGGACAGCAATCCGAAGCGGAGGGATGCCTTCCGCTACTGGATTTATGGCGTCTCTTCCGTGGCTGCCGTCGTGGTGGCTCTCTTCCTGTTTCTGCGTGGCGGCATGACGGAACCGGATGACACGTTGACCCTTTTTGCCGCTCCGGTGCAGGAACTCCCCGTCACCATAGAGGAACAGTCGGTGGAGACGGGACAGACCCGGCGTACGGAGATAGCCCGGCAAACCCCTCAGGCCATGAACAATGGGGCGGTGATTACGCACCGTCAGGCCGACTACACCCATCTGACGACGGACAAGGTGACGACCTCTACCCTCTATACCCCTTGCGGACAAACCTTCAAGGTGATTCTGAACGACGGAACGGAAGTGTGGCTCAACGCCAACAGCCGGTTAATCTATCCGGTCCGCTTTGTGGGCAACAAGAGGAGGGTGCGCCTGGAGGGCGAAGCCTACTTCAAGGTGACCCGCAACGAGCGGATGCCTTTTGTCATCGAGACCGCGACGCTCACCACCGAAGTGCTTGGCACCGAGTTCAACGTGAAGAGCTATGAAGAGAGCCAGACCCAAGTGACACTGGTCAGCGGATCCGTACGGGTGGGCATGCCCTCCATCGGCAAGACGGTGGTGCTGGAGCCGAGTGAGGAGATTACCTGCACCGACAAGGGATACCAGGTGAAGAAGGTGGACACGGCCTACTACACCCAATGGCGCGAGGGATACTTCTATTTCGACGATGTCTACCTCAGCGACATCCTCCGGGACTTGGGGAGATGGTACAACCTGACTGTCGCCTTGGAGAAGGACTCCCTGCTGCTGAACCAGAAACTTCATTTCGTGGCCGGGCGGGATGCCGACATCGACCAGGTGGTGGAGAATCTGAACGCTTTCAGCTACCTCTCCGCGTCGAAGGAAGGAAACAAATTGACGGTAAAGCGTAAAAAGTAAGAAAATACTGTTCTGTTTTCGGGACTAAACCCAAAACTCTTTCGTTGAATTAATAGATTTAGGTTTATTTCAGCCTAAGCGGTTCGCAGGAGCGGCGGCAAGGAGAGCCGTCCGTTCTGAAGGAACGCCGGGCGTTTAATCTGTTTTTATAGTTTTACGTATGAAGAATGTATTATTGAAAGAAGAGAGAAGAATCTTTCAACGCCTTCTCCTCTTGCTGGTTCTGTTCCTCGGGACGAGCCAACTGCCGGCACTGGCGCAAGGGGACAGCGGCAGGAAGATTACGCTGGCATGCCGCGACGCGGCGATGCCGGATGTTCTAAAGCAATTGGAACAGGTTTCGGACTTTAAGATGCTGTTCACCTACGACGAGGTGCGCGACTTCAAAGTGACCGTGGACCTGAAGTCCGCAACCATTGAGGAGGCGATGCGTGCCATCACGGGTTCGCACCCGCTGACTTACAAAATCAAGGGGCAGTACGTAACCGTGTCATTGGTGAAGAATGCCGTGCCGATGGAGGTCTCCAAGCGAAAGGATACGCGGCTGACCGGTGTCGTGACGGATGTGGACGGTGAGCCGCTGCCCGGCGTTAACGTGCTGACCGATGTGGAAGGACTGGGCGGCGTGACGGACATGGACGGACGTTTCGACATCGCCTTGCCTCCCGGCAAACGGGTGACGGAGGTCAACTTCACCTTTGTGGGCATGAGCAAAGTGACCCTCCCTTATAAAGGCAAAGCCCTGGACGTAGTGATGCAGGACGACTCTCAAGCCCTGAAAGAGGTGGTGGTGACAGGTCTGTTCAACTACCGCTCCAGCAGCTTTACGGGTTCCGCTACCACCTTCACCAAAGAGGAGCTGAAGTCTGTGGGCAACCAAAACCTGCTGAAGAGCTTGAGCAACCTTGACCCTTCGTTCCTCATTGAGGACAATTACGAGAACGGTTCTAACCCGAATGCCTTCAACGACATCACGATTCGTGGCAATGCCTCCTTCGCCAACATGCAAGGGGACTATACGGGCAACCCCAACGAGCCGCTCTTCATCATCGATGGTTTTGAGTCTACCCGCGAGGCGGTGTTCGACTTGGACATGAACCGCGTGCAGTCCGTCACCATTCTGAAGGATGCCGCCGCCAAGGCCATCTACGGTTCCAAGGCTTCCAACGGCGTGGTTGTCGTGGAGACCGTGCAGCCCGAGAAGGGACGCTTGCGCCTGACCTATACGGGCGACCTGAACATCGAGGCTCCAGACTTGTCGTCGTACGACATCTGTAATGCCGCCGAGAAACTCTTGGTGGAGAAGAACGCGGGACGTTACACGGCTTCCTCTCCTTCGTATCAGCAAAACCTGACCGAACAGTATAACGAACTGTTGAAGAATATCGCCGAAGGCGTTGACACTTACTGGTTGGCCAAACCGCTGCGCACGGGCGTAGGCCAGAAACACTCCCTGTACATGGAGGGCGGTGACGACCGTATGCGCTACAGTGCCAACGTGAGCTACAACGGCATCTCCGGTGTCATGAAAGGTTCTGACCGTAAGACCGTGTCGGGAAACCTGCAACTCTCTTACCGTTACAAGAACTTCCTGTTCCGCAACTCCTTTACCTTGACCTCGAACAAGGCGGATGACTCTCCCTACGGCTCTTTTTCTGACTATGCCTCGGCAAACCCCTACTACAGTCCGTACGACGAGAACGGCAACCTGAAGAAGGTACTGGGCTCTTTCACGCCCAACGGCTACGGCAGCAGTTTGACGGTCTACTACAATCCGCTCTACAACGCCTACATCGGCACGAAGAACTTCTCGAAGTACACTGAGTATACCGAGAACTTCTACATCGAATGGCGTCCGTTGGAAGAGCTGAAGCTGACGGGACGGGTGGGATACACCTCCAACATCAACAAACGGGAGGATTTCTATCCGGGCGACCACACCAAGTTTACCTCGTGGACGGGTGACTCTTACTTCCAGAGAGGTTCGTATGCCATCACCGACGGAGAGACGCAAACCCTCTCGTCGGACGTGACGGCAAGTTACTCCAAACAGCTTGACAAACACATGCTGCTGGCCAACGTGGCGTGGAGCTTGAACAGTACCTCCACCGACACCCACGGCATGACGGCCTGGGGATTCCTCAACAACCACGTGGACCACATCACTTTCGCACGCCAGTACGCCGAGAACGGCCGTCCTTCCGGTAGCGAATACACCACCAACAGCGTGGGTATCACGGGAGCCGTCAACTACTCTTACGACGAACGCTATCTGGCTGACTTGTCGTTGCGTTACAACGGTTCTTCCGCCTTCGGTTCGGACAACCGCTGGGGAACGTTCTGGTCCGCCGGTATCGGATGGAACCTCCACAAAGAGAAGTTCATGCAGAGCGTAAGCTGGCTCAACCTCTTCAAGCTGCGCGCTTCCTACGGTCTCACGGGTAACCAAAACTTCAACCCCTACCAAGCGAAGGCTACCTATAACTACTATTCCGACATTGTCTACGACAACATCACCGGTGCTTACCTGATGGCGATGGCCAACGACAAGCTCAAGTGGCAGCAGACAGCCGACCTGAATGTCGGCTTCGACTTGCAGCTGTTCAAGCGCTTCAACGCCCGGCTGGATGTCTACAAGCAGACCACCAAGGACGCGCTGCTCGCCATGACGTTGCCTACCTCCACCGGTTTCAGCTCTTACATGGAGAACCTCGGTAATGTGGAGAACACCGGTTTCGACGCTACGGTAAGCTGGAAGCTCTACTCGAAGGGAAGTGACTTCTTCACCGTCAACGCTTCCGTAGGCCACAACAAGAACAAGGTGGTGAAGATTAGCGACGCGTTGAAGTCCTACAACGACAAGGCCGAGTCCGACGCGTTGGACAGCGGCAGCAACCTGCCCATCATCCGTTACGAAGAGGGACAGTCCATGACGGCTATCTGGGCCGTACGCTCCTTGGGCATCGACCCCGCTACCGGACAGGAAATCTTCCTGAAGAAGGATGGTGTGACAACTACCTACACCTATGACACCGACGATAAGGTGGTGGTTGGCGACAGCAACTCCAAGTATCACGGGAACTTCGGTTTCAGTGGCGAGTACAGAGGGTTCGGAGCCACCTGCTCCTTCAGCTACCGCTGGGGAGGCGACTACTACAACCAGACGCTGGTGAACCGTGTGGAGAATGTGGACATCGCCTACAACGTGGACAAGCGGGTGCTGAGCGATACCTGGAACGAAGTGGGACAGGTTGCCACCTATAAGAGAATCACCACCAACAAGACGACCACCTATCCGACATCGCGTTTCGTGGAGAAGAACAACGAGCTGCAACTGGCATCCGTTTCGTGCTACTACGACTTTAAGTATCAGAGTTGGTTGAGAAAGATTAAACTGGAACGGCTGAAACTCTCGTTCTATGCGAGCGACCTGTTCCGCCTCTCTACGGTGAAGACCGAGCGCGGATTGGACTATCCGTACGCCCGCACTTTCTCATTCTCCTTATCAGCAACCTTTTAACAGTGGAAGAGTATGAAAATTCAAAAGATAGTAAAAAACAGTATATGGATGGTTGCGGCCTCCCTCACGCTGGCTTCGTGCGACAGTTTCCTGGACGTACAGCCCAAGTCGCAAGTGGAGGATACGGAACTGTTCAAGAGCGAGACCGGATTTAAGGAAGCCCTCTCCGGTGTCTATTCGTCCATGGTTTCCGATGCCACCTACAGTCGGGAGATGACCTTTGGCGCAATGGCTGTGCTGGGACACGAATGGAGCGGCAATCCCTCGCAATTCTATTCCGGAGGTTCCACCTCCTACGCCAGCTTCGCCGAGTATGACTACACGGCCACGCTCACGACCAACGTGATTGCCAGCATCTGGTCGAACACCTACAACGGCATCGCCAATGTCAACAACATCCTCAAACGGATTGACGACCGCAAACAGGTGTTCTCCTCCAAGAATTACGAAATCATCAAAGGTGAGGCTTTGGCTCTGCGCGCCTTCCTCCACTTCGACCTCTTGCGTTGCTTTGGCGTGAGCTACGAGGTGAACGCCGATATGCCCGCCATCCCTTATTCCACGGACTTGAGCTACCGGGTATTCCCGCAGCTTACCGTCAGTCAGGTGGCGGAGAAGGTGATAGCCGACCTGCTGGAGGCTGAGAAGCTGATGGATGGCGTAGACCCCATACAGACGGGCGAGGAGATTCGGGAGATTGACGACAACGGCTACCTGATGAACCGGCAGGTTCACCTCAACTACTATGCGGTGAAAGGTCTGCAGGCCCGCGTCTACATGTGGATGCACCGTTACGACGAGGCGGAAGCCGCTGCCAAGGTGGTCATCAACTCCGGCGCGTTCCCCTGGGCGCAACTCTCCTACGTCAGCATCGGTCACGACTATGGGTTCGCTACCGAGCAGCTCTTCGCACTGAACAACATCAACCAGTCCACGCTGGCGGATTACTACTTCAACGAAGAGAGCTATACCTACAGCTTCTACCTGACGGCGGAAGACCGCGAGGAGTACTACGACAACGTGACCAGCGACTATCGCTACCTCTATCTGTTCCAGAGCGGATCGAGGAACGAGGCAGTGAACTACCGCTTCTCGCTGAAGTACAACAACCCCTACATATCGCAGAGCGAAACCTTCAGCGAAGAGGCGTACTACAGCAACAAGATGCCGATGATTCGCCTGAGCGAGATGTACCTGATTGCTGCCGAATGTGAATACCGTACGAATGGTGGCGGTATGGCCGAACTGAACGCCTTGCGTGCCGCACGCAACGTGCCCGAGCTGACGGAGCTGCCGGCCGACTTCTACACGGAGCTGATACGTGAATACCGCCGCGAACTGCTGGGCGAGGGACAGCTATTCTTCCTCTACAAGCGTCTGAACCGTGCGCTGGTGATAGGAGCCGACGCCGACATGGTCGGACAGAAGGCTTACACCTTCCCGTTGCCTGTCTCTGAGACCGATGCCGCACAACGTCAAACCAATAGATAATAGCAGAAAGATGAGAAAATCGATATATACAGTTATGATACTTGCTGCGATAGTGGGCGTAAGCGCATGCAGCGAGAACGAGACCCCGACGTATGACCCCGACCGCGCCTCGTTGAACATCTGGTTCGGACGAAGCACCTCCGTGCTCGACAGTACCACCTACAACTACTCCTATTCGCTGGAAGAGGGAAGTCTCACCTTCTATGCCCGTGTGGCGGGAGTCCCCGTAGACCACGACCGCACCTTCACGCTCGAAGTGTCCGGTGACGATCTGGCGGAGGCGGAAGGCAGCTACCGCATAGACACCTATACGATTCCGGCCGGTGAGGTGGAGCAGGAGTGTAAGCTCTTCTTTGACAGTTCCAAGCTGAAGAACGCCGACTCCTTCACCGCCAAGGACGGACACCTTACCTTCAAAGTTGCCGAGAACTCCGGCTTCGAGACGGGGGTCGAAGGCCGCCAAGAACTTTACGTGGTGCTGAAGAACTACCTGGCTGAGCCGGACGAATGGAACAACGTAGTTCCTCCTTACTATAGCTGGAGCCGCTACTTTGGGGAATACAGTAAGGTGAAGTACCAGTTCATGATTCAGGAGTTGGGCATCATGGAGTTCCATATCTACGGGTCGGCCACCTCTCCGTACAATGAAGAGACCAAGGAGATGTCGGTCAACTATGCGCAATACCTGGCCGAAGTGCTTACCGAAGCCTTGGACACCTATGAGAAAACCCACGGCAAACGACTGGTGGATGAGTTTGGTAGAGAAGTTGAATTCTAAAAGGTACGATTATGCGAAAACAAATAATAAAGAATCTCTGGATAGCGGGGGTGCTGGGACTGCTGACCACCACCGCCTGCTACGACGATAAGGGCAACTACGATTACGTGGAACTGGACGAGGTCGTTATCGACACGGCCGGTGTCGGCATTCAGTCGGCTTACTCCATTGCCCGTTACGACCGATTGACCTTGGAGCCCAAGGTGACCTTCAATGGTAAGGAGATTGCCGAGGGGGACGATTCCCAAGTGCAATGCGTGTGGACACTCTACACCAACGGAACCTCGGCAGGCAGCACCTCCTATGTGAACGATACCCTTGCCACGACGCCCAAGCTGGACAAGGAGATAACGACACTGGCAGGCACGTACATCCTCCAGCTGACGGTGACCAACAAGGAGACCGGGGTGCAGGAGTACCTGAAGCTCAACTGTCAGGTAGAAGAATCCATCACGGCCGGATGGCTGGTGCTCTATGAACGGGCGGACAACCCGGGCACGTCAGACGTGGGTCTGGTGGTGAATCCGCTGGTGAAGAAGAACATCACTTACAACAAGGAGTATTGGGACCTCTATAGCGCATCCAACGGAGAGGTGTTGCAAGGCAAGCCGCTGCGTGTCTACAACCCCATCACCACGGCCACGGGTCTTCAGAAACCCTCTGACGTGATTTGCGTGACCGACCAGGACCTTGTGAGCGTCAACAGCGCCACGTTTGAGAAGGTCAACAATTTTGAGGACTTCTTCTACCGTGCTCCCGAGACCAAGAAGGTCATCCATTACGGTACGTCGGGAATGTCCGCCCGCCGTAGCTTTATGATTAACGACAACAAAGTCCACACGGTCAGCTATATGGTGGTGGCCAGCGGTGGCTATTTCTTCGGCAACGCCAAGCCGTCGGCTGTGGAATATGGCGAGTTGGCTCCTTGGGGCTGCGACATCTCCTCTTCGAACGAGGCAGTCGTTTACGACCAGACCTACGGGCGCTTCCTCAAACTGACCCAATACGCCTCACCCTCGCAACTGACACAGTTTGCCGACCAATCCTCAACGGCAGCCTTCGACGTGAACAACGTCGGGATGACCTTGTTGATGGGCGACTGGGGACGCGGTGCCGCTGCCACGTATGCCACGGCTTACGATTACCTGCTCATGCAGAAGGAGAACGAACGCTACCTGGCGGTAGCCGACTTCTGTAGTGCGGCAACCAATGCCAACGTGGGCGTAGGGCTTTACAATGTGACGGCATCGCCCGACATCGCCGATGCCACCTCGATGTCCGCTTCGTATATGGGCGAGTATGTGCTCTATGGCGCGAAGAACAAGGTGTACAACCTGGCGTTCAACTCCTCCACCACCGCCAACGTGGCTTGGGAGGCACCGAGCGCCAATGAGGAGGTCACTTGCGTACGCATCCAGAAGTACTACTACGGGGTCTTCTTCCGTATGATTCTGCCGAACCCGAGCACCATCGTGCACATTGCCACTTGGGACGAGTCCACGCAGACGGGTAAGCTCTACCAATGTACCATCAACCCCGCGAGCGGAGCGATATCGGACGTGCAACAGACCTATACCGTTCCCGGAAAGGTGAAGGACATGGCTTGGAAGTATATATTTGAAAGGTAAAGATAACTATGAAAAAAAGAAATCTAATGATGTGTCTGTTCGCATCCCTGTTCGTCGCTTTCGGCGGACAGGCGATGGGACAGGAGTCCGGAAAGGGCATCCAATTTGAGAAAGAGGGCACCCTCTTCCGTCAGGCCGTGCAGAAGGCCATGAGCACGGGCAAGCAGATATTTCTCGACTGCTACACCTCGTGGTGCGGGCCTTGCAAGATGATGGCGAACACCGTCTTTCCGCAGGAGATAGTGGGCAACTACATGAACCCCAACTTCGTCTGCCTGAAGATGGACATGGAGGAGGGCGAAGGCCCTGAGTTGGCGAAGAAACTCCAGATTTCGGCTTATCCTACCTTCGTGTTCTTCAACAGTCGTGGACAGGAGGTAGGCCGTTTCTTGGGAGGATGCCAAGCCGAGGAGTTTATCGAGAGGGTAAAAAAGGCCAGTGCGGACAGCACCTCGCTGGAGATGGACAAACGCTTTGCCGACGGCGAGCGCGACGAGGATTTCCTCTACAGCTACCTGCAGACGCTGGGCAGCACCTTCAAGCACGACCAGTGCAATGAAGTAGCCGAGATTCTGCTCGAAGGGAAGGCGGAGACTTTTGCCGCCGACAAACAGTTGGCCAACGTCTTCATGCGTTACCTGAGCAATCCTTTCTGTCCGGCTTTCGTCTACACGGCCAAACACCCCGAAGCGCTGACGGAGACCTTGGGTGAGCGACCCGTGCAGATGAAACTGCAGAATGTCTGGACCCGATACTCCCGTGACCTCATGACCGAAGCCAACGGAACGGTCTCCCTCGACCAGGAGAAGATGGACAAGTGGCTGGATCTGATGAAGGAGTGTGGCGTGGAAGAGGCTGTGCGCGAAGACTTGCGTCTGACCACCCTGATGCGCTACTATGAGAAGAAGCCGGACTGGAACGCTTACATGCAGTGCGTCACCGATTACGGCAAACAGATGGACATCTCGGACCTGATGTTGTGCAAATGGTGTACGCCCGTTGTGAAGAGCTGCACGGAAGAGGGTCCGCGCAATGTCGCCAAGGCCCTGTTGCAACAACGTGTGGACGACCTCAACTCGGGGAAACGCGCACCGCAGACCAAGCAGGGCAACATGGTACTCTCGGGCAATATGTCCAAGGCGATGGGTATGCTCATCGACTCCTTGAACGGCAAGGAGATGCCGCAATAACAGACTTGATTGTTCTTTTATGTAACAAAGGGCATCACTGCTTCCGCCAACCAACGGCGGAAATGGTGATGCCCTTTTCGTTGACTTGCAACACACCAACCTTGTAACTGATAGGAATAGGCTGTTATTCAGTAAGAAACCGCTTTATTATGGTTGTTGACAATTGTCGTAAAGGTTGTTGACAGTTGTCAAACATGTTTCTGACAATTGTCGTAAACATTGCTGACAATTGTCATTCACTTTGCTGACAGTTGTCAAACACTCTATGCATCCGCTTTCTTGCATTGTTATAAGGGGCTCTTGACATCGTTATGAAGGGTTTCTTGCATCGTTATAAGGGGCTTCTGACATTATCAGGAAGGCACGGCTCTTTCATTTTTAGTCACAGTCTTTGAAATTTCAAGGCATTTATTTCAATTGCTAATTGATAAAAATGCGCAAATATTTCTATTGGTAATTGAAATGTCGAATAAAAAGACTTACCTTTGCCCTAAATGAGCGAGGGATGGACAAAAATATAATACAGAAGATTATTGTAGAGAACCAGGAACTTGTAGAACAAGTGAAATTGGTGGAAAGGCATTTTGTCTTTGAACCGCAAGGGAACTATGTCTTTGTGGGAGTCCGACAGGCTGGTAAATCTTATTTGCTCTATCAGCGGATGAAGCAACTTATTGCCAAGGGGCATCAGATGGAGGAGCTGGTATATATTAACTTTGATGACGAGCGTATCGCAAACATCAAGGGAGAGGAAATGGACTTGATACTTCAGGCTCACCGGGCGTTGTCGTCAACCCAACCCATCCTTTTTTTGGACGAAATCCAAAATATAGACGGATGGGAACATTTTGCGCGTAGACTGGCAAACCAGAAATATAGGGTATATATAACAGGAAGCAATGCCAAAATGTTGAGCCGTGACATTGCCACCACTTTGGGCGGACGCTATTGGGTGATGAATGTTTATCCGTTTTCATTCGATGAGTTTCTGGAAGCTCATGGTGTCAAGCTGAAAAAGCATTGGCAGCTGAGTAGTCAATGCGCTGAAGTAGAACGTTTGTTTCACGACTATTTCTATTTTGGAGGCTTCCCGGAGTTGACATCTGTGATAGACAAGCGAGCTTGGATAACCGGTATCTACCAGAAGATATTCTTCAGTGACGTGATGGTGAGAAATGGGGTGCGCAATGAGGATGCCTTGCGAATGACCATTCGCAAGTTGGCTGACAGCGTGAAGCAGCCTACGGCTTACAACCGCATCAGTAACCTTGTGGCATCTACGGGGGTGAAGACAAATGTGCAAAGTGTCATTCACTATGTGGAATATCTAAAGGACAGTTGTCTGGTGTTTCCCTTGGAGAATTATGCTTCGAAATTTGTGGAAAAGGAGACATCGAAGAAGCATTATTTCATAGACAACGGCTTGCTGAATCTGTTTCTGGTAGATTCCGAGACCTCTCTGTTGGAGAACTTATGTGCCATTCATTTGTATAAAAAATATGGTAATGAGATGTATTATTACAATAGAGGAATAGAGGTGGACTTCTATATTCCGTCAGAGCGGTTGGCGATACAAGTGTGTTACGACATGAAGGATTACACGACAGTAGAGCGAGAAAAGGGGGCTTTGATGAAATTGGCGAGGCATCTTGAAATTCAACGGGCTCTGATTGTCACAAGGGACAGTGAGGGTGAAATAGAAGAAGGACTGAAGATTGAGGTTTTGCCTGTATGGAAATGGTTGTTGTCTTCATGAACCGACTTGAGGCCGTGGTTTTTGAGGGAAAAACTTGTGCGGTGTCTTAAAAAGACCTAATTTTGCGACCTCTTTGTCAAAAAGAGTAGGTATTGGATATTATTAGGTACAAGATTGATTCGAACAAATGAAAGCGTTTGCGTTTAGACCAAAGCTGTTATCGACATTAAAGCATTACGACAAATCGACGTTTACGGCCGATGTGATGGCCGGCATCATTGTGGGTATCGTTGCCCTTCCGTTGGCCATCGCCTTCGGTATCGCCTCGGGCGTGACTCCCGAGAAGGGTATCATCACCGCCATCGTGGCGGGTTTCATCATCTCCGTCTTCGGAGGCAGTAAGGTGCAGATAGGCGGCCCCACGGGTGCCTTCATCGTCATCATCTACGGCATCATCCAACAGTACGGCATCAGCGGACTCACCGTGGCGACACTCATGGCGGGCGTTATCCTGGTGGTGCTGGGAGTGCTCAAGTTAGGGGCGGTCATCAAGTTTATCCCTTATCCCATCATTGTGGGATTCACCAGCGGTATCGCCGTCACCATCTTCACCACCCAGATTGCCGATGTCTTCGGTCTCTCTTTTGGGGACGACAAGGTGCCCGGCGATTTCGTGGGTAAGTGGATTGTCTACTTCCGCCACTTCGACAGCGTCAACTGGTGGAACACGGTTGTCAGCCTCGTCAGCATCTTCATCATTGCCATCACGCCGCGCTTCTCGAAGAAGATTCCCGGCTCGCTGGTGGCCATCGTGCTGGTGACGTTGGCGGTCTACCTCATGAAGACCTATGGTGGCATCGACTGTATCGATACCATCGGTGACCGCTTCACGATACACAGCGAACTGCCGGACGCGGTGATGCCCGCACTCGACTGGGACGCCATCAAAGACCTCTTCCCCGTGGCCATCACCATTGCGGTGCTGGGAGCCATCGAGTCGTTGCTCTCCGCCACGGTGGCGGACGGTGTTATCGGCGACCGTCACGACTCCAACACGGAGCTGATTGCGCAGGGTGCCGCCAACATCGTGGCTCCGCTCTTTGGCGGAATCCCTGCCACGGGAGCCATCGCGCGTACCATGACCAACATCAACAACGGGGGTAAGACACCCGTGGCAGGCATCATCCATGCCGTGGTGCTGTTGCTCATCCTCCTCTTCCTGATGCCGTTGGCGCAATACATCCCTATGGCTTGCCTGGCCGGCGTGCTCGTCATCGTTTCGTACAACATGAGTGGCTGGCGCACCTTCAAGGCGTTGCTCCGTAATCCGAAGAGCGACGTGGCGGTGCTGTTGGTGACCTTCTTCCTCACCGTCATCTTCGACCTGACCATCGCCATCGAGGTGGGACTGGTCATCGCTTGCGTCCTCTTCATGCGGCGTGTGATGGAGACTACCGAAATATCCGTAATCAAGAACGAGATAGACCCCAACAAGGAGTCCGACCTGGAGGTACACGAGGAGCATCTGGTCATCCCCAAGGGCGTGGAGGTGTACGAAATCAACGGTCCGTACTTCTTCGGTATAGCCACCAAGTTCGAGGAGATGATGGCGCAGTTGGGCGACCGTCCCAAGGTGCGTGTGGTGCGCATGCGTAGAGTGCCGTTCATCGACTCCACCGGCATCCACAACCTGACCAACCTCTGCGTGATGAGCCAGAAGGAGAACATCACCATTGTCCTCTCTGGTGTCAACGAGAAGGTGCATGCCGTGCTGCAGAAGTCGGGCTTCTACGAACTGTTGGGTAAGGAGAATATCTGTTCCAACATCAACGAGGCGTTGGCCAAAGCGACCGAATTGGTGAACCAACCTGCCCCTGCCAAACAGTAGAGACCTTTTTTATTGCGAAAAGTTGTATCTTTGTGCGATGAATAAATTAATTCAATAGCCAAAGAGACAAAGTAACAATGAAAAAGCTCTATCTGACGGCGGTTTCCGCACTGGCGGTGTGGAACGTCGTGGCGCAGACGCCTCTGTGGATGCGCGACGTGAAAATCTCTCCCGACGGCAAACAGATTGCCTTCTGTTACAAGGGAGATGTTTACAAAGTTCCTGCGGAGGGAGGGTCGGCCATTCGCCTCACCAGTCAAGAATCCTATGAGTGCCTGCCGGTATGGTCGCCCGACAGCAAGCGGATTGCTTTCGCGAGCGACCGCTACGGGTCTTTCGACATCTTCGTGATGTCAGCTGAGGGCGGCTCCGCCAAACGGCTGACGGTCAACTCCGTGAGCGAACGCCCTACGGCCTTCACTCCCGACGGCAAGTATGTGCTCTTCAACGCCTCCATACAAGACCCGGCAAGCAGTGCCCTCTTCCCCACGCCCGCAATGAGCGAGCTCTATCGGGTGCCTGTCGATGGCGGACGCACCGAGCAGGTGCTGGCCACGCCGGCAGAGATGGTCTGCTACGCTCCGGACGGGAAGTCCTTCTACTACCAAGACCAGAAGGGTTTCGAGAACGAGTGGCGCAAGCACCACACGTCGTCCATCACCCGTAACATATGGAAGTACGACACGCGGAGCGGCAAGCATACCCAACTGACCAACAGGGGAGGGGAGGACCGCAACCCGGCCGTCTCTCCCGACGGGAAAACCCTCTATATCCTCAGCGAACGGGGCGGCAGCATGAATGTCTATGCCCTGCAACCCGACCAGCCGGAGCAGGTGAAGGCGGTGACACGCTTCAAGACCCACCCTGTCCGTTTCCTTTCGGCAGACAACAACGGCACACTCTGCTACGCCTACGACGGCGAAATCTACACCCAGGCCCAGGGTGCGTCGCCCCGAAAGGTGAAGATAGACCTGGTGCGTGACGAGGAAGAGCAAATCAACCAGTTCAGCATCGGCAGCAACTATGACGCTTCCGTCTCGCCGGACGGCAAGCAGATAGCCTTCGTCGCCCGTGGAGAGGTGTTTGTCTCCTCGGTGGAATACGGCACCACCAAACAGATTACCCATACGGCAGCCACGGAGCGGAGCGTCACCTTCGGCAGCGACAACCGTACGCTTGTCTACGCCAGTGAGCGCGACGGCTTGTGGCAACTCTACAAAGCCACCATCGCCCGCAAGGAAGAGCTCAACTTCCCCAACGCGACGCTGATAGAGGAAACTCCGTTGTTGCCATCTAACCGCATCGAACGGACCAATCCGCAGTTCTCGCCCGACGGCAAGGAACTGGCGTTCGTGGAAGAGCGCAGCCGCCTGATGGTGATGAATATGGAGACCAAGAAGGTGCGTCAGATAACGGACGGATCCACCCAATTCGACACCAACGGGAACTTCGGGTACCGCTGGTCGCCCGACGGCAAATGGTTCACCTTGGAGTATGTGGCCAATCATCACGACCCCTATTACGACATCGGTCTGGTGAGCGCCAAGGGAGGCGAGGCGATTGTGAACCTGACCAACAGCGGATACATGAGTGACAACCCCCGTTTCGTGATGGACGGCAACGCTATTCTCTTCAGGACCGAACGCTACGGCATGCGCAACCATGCCTCTTGGGGTTCGCTCAACGACTACATGCTGGTGTTCCTCAACGGCAAGGCCTACGACGAGTACCGCATGAGCAAGGAGGAGCTGGAGCTGCAGAAAGAGATGGAGGCCGAGCAGAAGAAGGCCGCCGAGGCGGAGAAGTCGAAGACGAAAGACTCCAAAGCAACCAAGGACGACACGAAAAAGGAGGATAAGGAGAAAGAGAAAGAAACCGTCAAGGAGATTGTGGTGGAACTCGATGGACTGGAAGACCGCATCGTGCGCCTGACACCCAACTCCTCTAACTTGGGCGACGGCATCGTCACGAAAGACGGTGCTACCTTGTTCTACCTCTCCTCTTTTGAAGGGTCGCACGACCTTTGGAAACTGGACGTGAAGCAGCGTACGCCCCAACTGGCACAGAAAGGCTTCGGCTATGCCGCCTTGGAGATGGACAGCAAAGGCAACCTGTTCGCATTGGGCAACAACCTGCGCAAGGTGGACAGCAAGTCGGGTGCGGGCACGCCCGTCAAGGTGAGCGGTACCTTCAAAATCGGTGCGGCGGAAGAGCGTGAGGCGATGTACAACCATGTCTGCCTGCAGATAGAGAAACGCTTCTACCGGACAGACCTTCACGGTGTGGATTGGAAGGGACTGACGCAACACTACCGCAAGTTCCTGCCCCACATCAACAACAACGACGACTTCGCCGAGATGCTCAGCGAGCTGTTGGGCGAGCTGAACGTGTCGCACACGGGAGCCAGCTATCGCCCCAACGCGCGCAAGGAGACAACCGCCTCGTTGGGACTTCTCTTCGACTGGAACTACACGGGCAAGGGACTTCGCGTCGACGAGGTGATAGAAAAAGGACCTTTCGGCAACAAAAAGTCGAAAGTAACGGTAGGCACGGTCATCGAGAAGATTGACGGTACGGAACTGACCGCCGACATGGACTACACCGTGTTGTTGAACGGCAAAGCCGGACAGAAAGTGCTGGTGTCACTCTATAACCCCGACACCAAGGAACGTTGGGACGAGGTGGTGAAACCCACCACACCGAACGAGATTTCCACGTTGCTCTATCACCGTTGGGTGAAGCAGCGTGCGGCGGATGTCGCCAAGTGGTCGGGAGGCAGATTGGGATACGTCCACATCGAGTCGATGGACGACGAGAGCTTCCGTACGGTCTACTCCGACCTGTTGGGCAAGTACAACAACTGCGAGGGCATCGTCATCGATACCCGTTTCAACGGAGGAGGACGTTTGCACGAAGACATCGAGGTGCTGTTCAGCGGCAAGAAGTACCTGACGCAGGTGGTTCGCGGCCGCGAGGCGTGTGACATGCCGAGCCGTCGCTGGAACAAGCCTTCCATCATGGTCACCTGTGAGGCGAACTACTCCAACGCGCACGGCACGCCTTGGGTGTACCGTCACACGGGCATCGGCAAGTTAGTGGGTATGCCCGTACCGGGAACCATGACCAGTGTGAACTGGGAGTACCTGCAGGACCGCTCGTTGGTATTCGGTATCCCCATCATCGGGTATCGCTTGCCCGACGGCAGCTATCTGGAGAACACCCAGCTGGAACCCGACATTGAGGTGGCCAACTCGCCCGAAGAGATTGTGAAGGGCGAAGATGCCCAACTGCACACCGCCGTGAAGGAGTTGCTCCGCGAATTGGACGCAAAGTGATGCCTACGGGCTATAAACAAGAAACCCCTTGCTTGCATCTCGTCAAGCAAGGGGTTTCTTGTAGATATAATCTTGTGGATATTGTCAGGTGGCGTTACATGCGTTCCGGCACTTCGATGCCCAACAGCTCCATGCCCGAGCGGACAATCTTGGCCACGTTCTGTGAAAGGGCCAGACGGAACACCTTCAGGTCGGCGTTCTCCTCGTGGAGGATGCTGAAGTCGTGGTAGAACTGGTTGTACTCCTTCACCAAATCGTAGCAATAGTTGGCTATCGCGGAGGGACTGTAGTCGTCGCCCGCCTGCTTGACGATGGCCTTGAAGTCGGAGAGCATCTGGATGAGGTTCTCCTCTTTGGCGGAGAGCTGCAGATGATGCGGCAGGGTCTCCGGCACCGTGATGCCCATGTCGGCAGCCTTGCGCAACACGGAACGGATACGCGCGTAGGTATATTGGATGAACGGGCCTGTGTTGCCGTTGAAGTCGATAGACTCCTTCGGGTTGAAGGTCATGTTCTTGCGGGCATCCACCTTCAGGATGAAATACTTCAGTGCGCCCAGTCCCACGATGCGCGCGATGTTGTCCGCCTCCTCCTTGCTGATGTTGTCCAACTTGCCCAGCTCGGCAGAGGTGTCGCGTGCGGTCTGTATCATCTCCGCTATCAGGTCGTCGGCATCCACCACCGTACCCTCGCGGCTCTTCATCTTGCCTTCGGGTAGCTCCACCATTCCGTAAGAGAAGTGTACCAGACTCTTTCCCCATTCGAATCCCAACTTGTCGAGCAGGATGGAGAGCACCTGGAAGTGGTAGTTCTGCTCGTTGCCCACGACATAGATCATCTTGTCGATGGGGAAGTCCTGAAAACGCAGCTTGGCCGTGCCGATGTCCTGCGTCATGTAGACCGATGTGCCGTCGGAGCGGAGCAGCAGCTTGTGGTCCAGTCCTTCGGGTGTCAGGTCTGCCCACACCGAACCATCCTCCTTGCGGTAGAAGAGCCCTTTCTCAAGTCCCTCCATCACCTTCTCCTTTCCTTCGAGGTAGGTCTCCGATTCATAGTAAATCTTGTCGAAACTTACGCCGAGGCTCTTGTAGGTCTCGTCGAATCCGGCGTACACCCAATCGTTCATCTTCTTCCACAGGGCGCGCACTTCGGGGTCGTTGGCTTCCCACTTCACCAACATCTCGCGGGCTTCGTTCATCAAGGGGGATTCCTTCTCGGCCTTTGCCTTGGCCTCCTCCTCACTCAGTCCCTCTTTCTGGTATTTGGCGGTCAACTCCTTCACCTCCTCCTTGAAGTGCTTGTCGAAAGCCACGTAGTAGTCGCCAATCAGGTGGTCGCCCTTCTTGCCGGACGATTCCGGGGTCTCTCCGTTGCCATACTTGAGCCAAGCCAACATGGACTTGCAGATGTGTATGCCGCGGTCGTTCACGATGTTGGTCTTCACCACCCGGTTGCCGTTGGCGGCGATGATGTTTGCCAGCGCGTTGCCCAGCAGGTTGTTGCGCACGTGTCCCAAGTGGAGCGGCTTGTTGGTGTTGGGCGACGAATATTCAATCATCACCAGGGGCGATGAGGCTGTTGCCTGCTGAATGCCGTAGTTTGGGTCGGCCTGTATATCGTTGAGCATGTCCACCCAGCAGTCCGAGGAGACCGTCAGGTTGAGGAATCCCTTGATGACATTGTATGCGGCCACTGCCGGCTCGTTGGTTTGCAGATAGGCGCCAATTTCCTGTGCCGTCTGTTCGGGCGACTTGCGCGAGATGCGCAGGAAGGGGAATACCACCAAGGTGAGGTGTCCCTCGAACTCCTTTTTTGTTTTCTGCAACTGTACCTGTGAGGCAGCCACTTCCTGTCCGTAGAGAGACTGGATGCCCTTAATCACCGAATCGGTAATTGTCTGTTCTATCTTCATATTGTCTACTTGCTTGATTTCGTGCGCAAAATTAGATAAAAAACGGCAGATATACGAAAAAAGAGATATTCATTCGAATATCTCTTTTCCCTAATAGCTTTATTTCCTAAGCGCTTATTTAATAGCCTCAGCCAATTCTGCACCGGCTTTGAACTTTGCGACTTTCTTTGCCGGAATCTTGATAGCCGCCTTAGTTGCCGGGTTGATACCTGTTCTCTCTCCTCTTTCTGCTACAGAGAATGTTCCGAAACCAACAAGAGCGATTTTGTCACCCTCTTTCAGAGCTTTAGAAACTGCGCTAACAAAAGCGTCCAGAGCCTTCTTGGAATCCGCTTTGCTCAAGCCTGATTCCTCAGCCATTGCGTTAATGAGATCTGCCTTATTCATAACGTAAAAGAATTAATAAAATATTGAGTATTAATAAAATGTTCTGTACTTTTAGTTCGCAAAAATATGTATTCTTCTCCACAAAACAAATATTATGGGCGAAAAATGCACCGAAAGAGCGAAAAAAACCTAAGAAGCGCATAGGAAATGTTCTATGACAGAAAATATTCGTAATTTTGCGGCCTAAACGTGGGACTATGAACATAACTCCGGTAACCAAACATATCCTTATTATCAACGTCATCCTTTTCCTCGCCACGTTGGTGGGCGGGCGTTATGGCGTTGACCTGACCGAATGGTTGGGTCTGCACTTCTTTATGGCTTCCGACTTCCGGCTCCATCAGTTGTTTACCTACATGTTTATGCATGGCGGCTTCGAGCATCTCTTCTTCAACATGTTCGCCGTGTGGATGTTCGGTCAGGTGTTCGAACGGGTGTGGGGGCCGCGCCGTTACCTCTTCTTCTATGTGGCTTGCGGCGTGGGTGCCGGCCTGGTGCAGGAGGTGGTGCAGTTCGTCCAGTACGAGACGGTGCTCTCCGGCTACCAATACGTGGATATGGGCGGCTACAACATCCCTATGGACCAATACCTCAACCTGATGACTACCGTAGGCGCATCGGGCGCGGTCTACGCCATCTTGCTGGCGTATGGCATGACGTTCCCCAACCAACCCGTCTACATCTATTTCCTGTTGCCCCTCAAGGCGAAGTACTTCGTCCTTATATACATCGTATTGGAGTTGGTGCTCGGACTCTCGCAGAAGGGGGACGGCATCGCCCACTTCGCCCACTTGGGAGGCATGCTCTTCGCGTTCCTTATAATAATGTATTGGCGTAAAAAGAACGGTAATGGGACTTACTATTACTAACCTGAAGCAACGTTTCCTGCAGGCACCGATGCCGCAGCGCTTCATCTATGCGAATGTGGCGTTGTTTCTCCTCGTGTGGCTGCTTGTCGTCATCCTGACGCTGTTCAACCTCGATGGCGGAGTCTTGCAGCGTTGGCTCGAACTGCCTGCCTGGCCCGTGCGTTTCCTCCGCCAACCGTGGAGCATCGTCACCTACATGTTCATGCACGTCGATGTGCTTCATCTGCTCTTCAACATGCTGTGGCTCTACTGGTTTGGCCGCCTCTTCCTCTACCTCTTCTCGGAGCGTCACTTCTGTGGGCTCTACTTCTTCGGCGGCTTGTGCGGTGGTGCGCTGTACATGCTCTTCTACAACATCTTCCCCTATTTCAGCGACAGTATGCCGGTGTCTCACCTGTTGGGTGCTTCGGCCTCGGTGCTGGCCATCACGGTGGCTACGGCGGTGCGTGAGCCCGACCTGCGGGTACGTCTGTTCCTCTTCGGGGAGATACGGCTGAAATACATCGCCCTCGTCATGGTGGGGATGGACTTGCTGTTGATGACCTCCGGCAATGCCGGTGGACACATCGCCCATCTGGGCGGTGCGGTCAGCGGGTGGTGGTTCGCCGTCTCGCTGAGCAAAGGGCGCGACATCACCGCCTGGATAAACCGCGTCATCGATGCCGTCGTCAACCTCTTTGCGGCGATTGGCAAGCCCCGGCCGCGTAAGCCGAAGATGAAGGTGACCTACCACTTTCAGGAAAACAACGCCCAACGGACCGCTTCCGAACCCCGCAAGCGGTCCGCCGAGATAGACCGCATATTGGACAAACTGAAACAGTCGGGCTACAGTAGCCTGACGGACGAGGAGAAGAAGAGCCTGTTCGACGCGAGCAAAAGAAACTGACAGATGAAAACCCTACGCAAAATAGTCCGATTCTGCCTGATGATGGTGAACCTCTGCTGTGTGCTCGCCATGCTGTTTTGCGCCTACAGCCCCTATGTCAACCCCGTGGAGCACCCCGCCCTCTCATGCTGTGGACTGGCGTTCCCCATTGCCCTTTGCGTGAACATCCTGTTTCTCATCCTCTGGTTGGTGTTCTGCTGGAAGCTGGCACTGTTGCCGATTCTCGGCATGCTCTGCTGCGCGCAAGCGGTATGGACTACCTGCCCGATGAACTTCGTGCAGTCCGACCTGCCGAAGGAACGCCTGAAACTGCTCTCCTACAACGTGATGGCTTTCAATATGGATGCGTCCCATGACAAGGGCGAACCCAACCGGGTGCTCACCTACCTGCAGGAGAGCGATGCCGACATCATCTGCATACAGGAGTTCATCACCGGGCTCCACTTGAGTAAGGAGGAGATAGACGACGCGCTGAAATCGTACAAATACAGTCACTACCACCGTATTGGCGGTGGGGTTAACGGGTTGGGCTGCTACTCGCGCTATCCCATCCTCTCAGCCACGCCGGTCGATTATCCCAGTATGGCGAATGGCAGCATTGTCTACGAGATAAAGGTGGGGGAGGACACCCTTACGGTCATCAACAACCACTTGGAATCCAACCAGCTGACAGCGGACGAGCGCGCCTCCTATCAGAAGATGATAGAAGACCCGGAAACGGAACAGATGAAGCAAAATTCCCGGAAGCTGATACAAAAGCTGAGAATGACTGTTCCCGTACGAGCGGCGCAAGCCGACACCCTCGCCGCCTTGATAGCGAAACGGGGTGCCCGTCGTCTGGTGGTCTGTGGCGACTTCAATACCTCCGCCATCTCCTACGCCCACCGCGTCATCTCCGAACGTCTGACGGACGCATTCGGACAGTCCGGCCTTGGGTTGGGCATCTCCTACCACAAGAACGACTTCCTTTTCCGCATCGACCACATCTTGGTCAGTCCCGACCTGACGACCGCCCGCTGCACGGTAGACAGCTCCATAAAAGAGTCTGACCATTACCCGATTTGGTGCTATATCTACCCCAAAAAGGAGCGTTAGTCCCTCTTTTCTGCTCCTTTTCGCAAAAATAGAACCGATTAAATCTCATGGAAAAGAAAAAAGGATTATATTTGCAACCTTGTAAACTTGCATATAAATAAATTAAAATAAACAAACAATAAAGTAACATGCAAAACAAAGGATTCATCAAAGTTATTGCGGTACTGCTCACGTTAGTCTGTGTGTTCTACCTCTCCTTCTCTTTTGTGACCCGCCACTACATGAGTAAGGCGGAGCAAGACCCGAAGGGAGCGACACATTACATCGATTCCATGCAGAACGAGAAAGTCTACTTGGGCGTGTACACGCTGAAACAATGTCGCGAGATGGAAATCGGTTTGGGCTTGGACTTGAAAGGCGGTATGAACGTCATCCTGGAAGTTTCCGTTCCGGATGTGGTGAAGACGCTGGCCGACCACAAGACCGACGAGGCTTTCAACCAGGCTTTGGCCAACGCCGCCAAGCTACAGATTACCAGTCAGAGCGACTTTATCACGCTATTCGTATCGGAATACCACAAGTTGGCACCCGAAGGCAAGCTCGCCGAAATCTTCGCTACCCAACAGCTGAAGGACAAGGTCAACACGAAGAGCTCAGACTCGGAAGTGGAGAAGGTGCTCCGCTCCGAAGTGAAGGCTGCCATCGACAACTCATACAACGTATTGCGTACCCGTATCGACCGCTTCGGTGTGGTTCAGCCCAACATCCAGACGCTGGAAGGTGGCATGGGACGTATCATGGTGGAGCTGCCGGGTATCAAAGAACCTGAGCGTGTAAGAAAGTTGCTCCAGGGTTCGGCCAACCTCGAATTCTGGGAGACCTTCGACTCCAAGGAGATTGTTCCTTACCTGATGGAGCTCGACCAAAAGCTGCGTCTTGTGGCTCAGACTGAGACGAAAGAGGAAGTGGCTACCGAAGAGGAGCCCGCAGCCGTTGAGGCTTCTGCCGACAGCGCTGCCGCTACCGTCAGTGCCGCCGACAGCTTGGCTGCCGCACTGAAGAACCAGAACGCTTCGGCCGGTCAGACCGTTTCCATGGAACAGGTCAAGAAAGACCATCCGTTGCTCTCTATCCTCCAGCTCAATAACTCGGGCTACGGTTGCGTTGTGGGCTACGCCCATTACACCGACACCGCGGAGGTGAACCGTTTGGTCTCCTCGCAAGAGGCTCAAAGCAGCCTGCCTCGTGAGCTCCGTCTGAAATGGGGCGTGAAAGGCAGCGAAATGGATAAGACCGGTCAGATATTCGAACTCTATGCCATCAAGGTAACAGAGCGCAACGGACGCGCACCGCTCGAAGGTGACGTGGTCGTTTCCGCTTCCGACGGTTTCGACAACTTCGGCAAACCTTGCGTGAGCATGAGTATGAACAACGACGGCTCCCGCCGTTGGGCTCAGTTGACCAAGCAGAACATCAACCACGCCATCGCCATCGTCTTGGACGGCTGCGTCTACAGTGCACCGAACGTAAACGGTGAGATTACCGGCGGTAACTCGCAGATTACGGGTAACTTCACGGTGGAGGATACGAAAGACTTGGCCAATGTGCTCCGTTCCGGTAAGATGCCGGCACCGGCACGTATCGTTCAGGAGGACATCGTCGGCCCGTCACTCGGACAGGAATCCATCAACCAGGGTGTCCGTTCGTTCATCGTCGCGCTGGTATTGCTGATGCTCTACATGTGCGTCATCTACGGTTTCATCCCGGGCATGGTCGCCAACTGCGCCCTGTTCGTCAACTTCTTCTTCACGCTGGGTATCCTCACCTCCTTCCAGGCGGCTCTGACCATGTCCGGTATCGCCGGTATGGTGCTCTCCCTCGGTATGGCGGTGGACGCTAACGTGTTGATTTACGAACGTACCAAAGAGGAGCTGAGAGCCGGCAAGACGGTGAAAGCCGCGTTGGCCGACGGTTATTCAAACGCTTTCTCAGCCATCTTCGACTCCAACCTGACATCCATCATTACGGGTATCATCCTCTTCTACTTCGGTACAGGACCTATCCGCGGATTTGCCACCACGTTGATTATCGGTATCCTCTGCTCGTTCTTCTCGGCCGTCTTCTTGACACGTATCGTTTACGAACACTTCATGAACAAGGATAAGTGGTTGAACCTCACCTTCACGACGAAGTTCTCCCGCAACTTGATGCAGAACACCAACTATAAGTTCATGGGTATGTGGAAACGCTCATTCACCGTATTCGGTATCATCCTCGCTATCTGCGTCGTATCGTTCTGCGTGAGAGGCTTGGCACAGAGCATCGACTTTACCGGTGGACGTAACTTCGTGGTTCAGTTTGAACAGCCCACCGAGCCGGAGACCGTGCGTGCCCTGTTGCAGGAGAAAGTGGGAGACGCCAACGTGCAGGCCATTGCCTTGGGTACCGACCACCGCACGGTGCGCGTAACCACCAACTATCGCATCCATGACAACGATACGGATATCGACCAGCAGATTGAGGTCTTCCTCTACAACGCCTTGACCGAGGGTAAACTCCTCACCGATGGTACTACACTGGAAGTCTTCATCGACCGTGACAACCGTACGGGTGGCTCCATCATCAGTTCACAGAAGGTAGGACCGAGTATGGCGGACGACATCAAGACATCGGCTGTTTGGTCAGTCATCTTCGCCTTGATTGCCATCTTCCTCTACATCCTTGTCCGTTTCCACAATGTGGCTTACAGTGTCGGCTCTGTTGTGGCACTGACCGTCGATACGCTGTTGATTATCGGTGCTTACTCCTTGTGCTACGGATGGATGCCCATGTCGTTGGAAATCGACCAGACCTTCATCGGTGCTATCCTGACCGCTATCGGTTATTCTATCAACGATAAGGTGGTTATCTTCGACCGTATCCGTGAGTTCTTCCGTCTCTATCCCAAGCGCAACCGCTTCCAGTTGTTCAACGACTCACTGAACACCACGTTGGCACGTACCATCAATACCTCTCTCAGTACGTTGGTCGTATTGGTATGTATCTTCGTGTTGGGTGGAGACAGCATCCGCAGCTTCTCCTTCGCCATGATTCTGGGTGTCATCATCGGTACGTTGACCTCCCTCTTCATTGCCGCGCCTATCGCTTACCTGACGATGGGGCACCGGATTCCGGATGAGGAAAAGACCCCGGTAGAAGGCGCCAAAGCATAAAGAGAGTTAGTCCGGCATCGCCCGGCTACTAAATAAAGCAGAGACGTTCTCTCCCCGTAAAGGAGAGAACGTCTCTGCTTTTGTATGTCGGTCTGTGCAGCGGAAGAGTAGAAGCTCGCCACTTCTAAAAACGGAATAAGTGACAAATTTCACCCCTCTAAAAACGGAATAAGTGGTTTTTCGTCCCGAAAACCCTGTGCAATATCAGAGGACGGCCGCCGTCTTGCGAATGTTTTCCAGGATGGCCGAGAGTTTACTGTCATGGCGAGCGGTCTGCATGTTATAGTCGGCCTGTAATCCGAGCCATATGGTTGCCGCTATCCCTGTTGCCGCTTCTATCTTCAACGCTGTGTCAGTGCTTATCGGACGTTTGCCGTTGATAATCTCGTTGAATGCAGTGTAAGGCATACTGATTATCTCCGCAAATCTCCTTTGCGACATTCCACACGCCCGTAACTCATCCTTGAGCATTTCTCCCGGATGTATAGCCTCTGCACAGACCAATTCGTCAGGTGCATAGATTTTCTTTACTGTTGTTTCCGTATCGCAGTTATTTATAATGGTTACTATTGCATAGCCTCGTTATATATTCCTTTTGACAAAACGCCAAAGCAATGCTTTTCTATAGAATATCCACAAAAATAGTGAATGCTTTCATAATCCTATGGTAATTTTCATCTTGATGGTGCCTTCCACCTCTAAGGTTGTAGGGGGAAGGCAACTGCTGCCATTGCAGATTTGATAGGTCAGTTTCACCTTTACGGGGAACTCTTTCTCTCCTTTGAGCTTATTCTCTGTTGGGCAGATGAAGTTGCGACGCAAGTAGAAATGGTCGGTCAACTCGTCTTGCAAAGCGGGCTGCGTCTCCACTTTCCCTTCCGGCTCGAATCCCTTAGGCAGCATCACTTCTATTGACGTGGCTATGTTGCCTTGCTTGCGGTTATTCTCCGTATCGCCATAGGCGTGCCATCCGTCAGGGATGTTCACCTTCACCTCTATATAGTTCTTTCCCGGTCTCATCTTTTGAGGAAATGAGGCGGTTGCCGTCACCTGGGAATTATCGCTGATTGAGAAAGGAACTTCCTTGTAGAGCCCTTCCATGTTCTCCTTTGTCTCTTTGTCAACATCCAGTATACGGTTTGATCTTGCGCCGTTCTCCTTTTCTATCTCTATCTCAGGAATGCCCCACCTCTTCATCTGCTCCTTCAGCTTAGTTTGCATCGCCTCATCGAAGCGGACGGTTTCTGGATTTGATTTTGCATAGTTCATCCTTTGCACAGCATTGTCCATCACTTTTTTGCCGTATCTGAAAGAGAGCACGTAACTCATCAGTCGAACTTCTGGAGTAGCGGCGTTGCGTGTGCTGCCAAGCATGTCGCATGCCTCTTTGGCGGCCAAGAGCAATTCAGACGAAGCATCCTCCTTGTTGGAGACATAACGAACAATCTCCGTGATGGCATTCGTGTAGGCCGAGTCTGCATCCCAAAGATCCCACTCATTCTTGGGACGATTCGCTTCGTTCTTTTCACGCAGCCGACAGAGATAACCTACGGCATCGCCTCCGTCTTTGTTTGCCAGTACCTGAAAGCGCAAAGGGGCGTAAGACAACTTCTCCGGCATCAAAGACATCAGGTAGGTCGCTTCCTCCCATTTTCCTTCCATCGCGTATTTCGCCACCGTGGCGGAGTTGGCTTGAATTCCATCCCTTGGCACCACATGCAGAGCCCATACCGCCATCCGTGCCTCATTGGCCGCTGAGGGAGTCCATGCGTCCCAGCGTCCGCGTATAATCCCCTTGTTGTCGATGAGTATCATGCATGGGTGTCCACCCTTCAGCGTATCGCACAACTCATCGGCTGCTTTGCCTCCTACCGAGGGGAATCCGATTTTATTACGCTTCCACCATTCGTCCGCATCGAAGCCTTTGTCTGCCAATGATTCGTGAGCGTTTACGCCAATGAGTTGCACATCCTGATAGTCGGTGCAGTTGCGTATCATCAACGAGTCGAGGTCTACCGAGAGCAGTCGGCAGCCTGAGCACCAGGTGGCCCAGAAGTTGAGCAATACAAATTTGCCTCTAAGTTTCTTGCTGTTGAGTTTGCTGTTTAGTCGAAAGTCGGGGCATGGGGTGCCTATTTGGTTGGCATTCTCTTGGAACAGTGAATGTTTACCTGCCCATGTGGACGAATAGTTGACCATGTAGTCATTGAGAGCTTCGTAGTTCTGAGCCTCTACGGTACATACACCGACAGCGAGGCCAATCAGCAATAGAGTTCTTCGTATCATAATTCGGTTGCTTTAGGTACGGATGATATTATTTCATCGTTTGCTCAATAACCGCCTTCACTTCGGAGAAGTCGCTCGTGTGGCACAGGATGATTCCATCGGGCGAGAGGAAGTAGAATTGGTTGATATGGTCAAGCTCAATATCTTTTGATAATGGGGTATTCCACTCCTTATAGTCGCTTACCAGATTCCATTTGGCAGGCGCATTGGCCGCGTGTTTCAGGAGGGTCTTGCGATTGAGCGTGAGCAAGAAGTCAAACTCGTCATACCCTTTGGTATGGAAACGCTCGTAGAGCGAACAGAGTTCCGGGAAGATTGCTTGATAGCCATCGAAGGTAGCAGCCGAAATCACCATAAGGGTATACTTACCTTTGTAATCATTGAGCGACCATTCATCGCCATATACATCCGTACCCTTGACGTTGATAGGAAAGGGATTGCCCGGCTCCAGCGTTTTCTCCAGTCGGTAGATGCGCTTGAATGTTTCCCAAGTTCCTCCGGCGAAGTTGGTCGTGTCGAGGTGTGCGGCCATTGCGCTGTATCGCTTGAAGGCGTACTTGTCCATCGCGCGGCAATTGTAGATATGGTTCAGGCAGATGTAGGCGTTGGGGTGTTTGTCGCAGAACTTCAGAAACAGGGAATCCTCTTTTTCTTTCAAAACTCCGCTCAACAGGCCGGAGTAGTAGTTCCAGTTGGTGCCACCGTTCGTCTGAAGGTCTTCTGTACGTTCTGCATCCACCGCTTTCATCTCGTCCCATACAGGGCTCATCCACTTTTGGTAGGCTTGGTAGTAGTCTTCCTCTTTGGCTCCCAGTATCTCGTTGGTGACACTGTTGATTGTGACGTTGTCGTTGCCGAGCCAGAATGCGCAACCCCATTGACTGTCCTCACTCCGCAATGAAGCGTAGGAGACCAAAACCTTTTTGTCGCTCTTTAGGGAGAACTCTCCGTTGCGAACAAGGGCGGAGTCGGTTGTCTCGCCATTCATCTCCAGTAACATCTTTGTGTCGTCCGCCAAAGCCACGCCTGTGGCTTTGATGCTAAATTGTGCGTTTGATTGCATGACAAAGCAAATCATCACGCCAAGCAAATGTATCTTTTTCATTTTCCCAATACCTCTTTTACGTTGTTGTAGATTTGTTCTCCTCTCATTCTTAGTTTCAGCACCTTCCCTTGCCCGTCAATCAACAGAATGGCGGGGATGCCGTTCAGGTCGTACCACCTATAGAGGTCGCTCTTGTTGGTTCCCAACAAGTCGCTAACCTGTGTCCATGGAGTTTTGTCCTCCTCAATGGCCTTCACCCAGCGGTTGCGTTTGTCGTCGAACGACACGCTGATGACATCGAAGTCTGCTCCCTTGAACTCCTCGTAAGCCTTCATGACATTAGGCGACTCCTTGCGGCACCATCCGCACCAAGAAGCCCAAAAGTCCAGTATCACGCACTTCTTTCCTTGGATGAACCGATAGAGGTTTATCTCTTTCCCTTCCGGGGTTTTTAGCGTAAAGTCCGGCGCAAGTTCGCCCTCCTTTAGGGGGCGTAGGGCATAGAAGCCGTTTATCAATTGATGTCCAGCCTCGCTGTTTTTCAATGTCGCGGGCAATTTCCTTATGAGTGTCTCTACCTCGTTGAGCAGTCCGCTCATGTAGATGATGTCACCATAGTTGTTTACAAGCGCAATGGATGAGCTGTCAGCCCGATTCATTACCGCTTTCAGATTCTCTTGGAACGTTGCGTCGTGATGCAGGGCACTTTTGCGTGCGGCTGCTTGATAGGCTTGTTCGATTTCCTTCATCACCTTGTCGGTGGAAGTGGCCTTTTGTTGTGCCATCCCCGTGAGGGGAAGGGCGACAACAAAAGCCAAGATAGACGTAGATAATTTCATAGTTGGTTTAGATGTTTATTATAGACCTTTGATGTTGGCATCGCGGATGATGCCGAAATCCCAACCGTCAACAGTCGTTTTGTCATACTTTACGGCCTTCTCAACCTTGCCTGTAGACTCGTCCAGGTGGAGGGCATAGAGGGCGGATGCGCCGTCTTCCCAAGTGGCAACCATCAAGACGGTGTCATCGTAATGCGTGGTGATGTTGGGCGAGGCCAATATCTTCATCATGGTGATTTCGCCATCCAGTGTCAGTGCGCTGCCGTCTACCATATCCAAAGTCACGGGGCTGTAGAGGGTCGCTCCGTCATGTCCGTAGTGGTAAACGCCTGAAGGTGTAGCGTAGTAGCACATGTTCTTTGTCGAGCCGAAGTCGAAAGCGAAAGCCTTGTCAATATCCGTGAAGCCGGACATGCCGTGCATGTACAACGGGACACCGGCCACTCCGCTCTCGCCGCCCGGGTCGGCATTGGGATACAATTCCACCAAGAAGTTCTCGCCCGGATATTGCGTGTGATCCATGTCGCCCTTTAGTACTGCCAGCGTGTGGTAGGAGGCATCCGTTCTCATACAAATCAAGTCAGCCTTCATGTCAGCCGGATTGAAGGGAACCGCGTCACTGCCCGTGTCCATCATAGAGGCGGATTCGGCAGAATAGCCTTGATAGAGTTGGCTATAGGCGACAAAGCCTTTCTGTTTGTTCCCGTTCACCTCGCGGCTATAGCCGAGATACTGTATGCCTCCGTATGGCCAAATGTAGAGCATCTGTGGTTCGACGGAGATGTAATTGCCGTCACCGCATGGTTTCGAGGGGGTGATTTCAGCAAACAGAAACGGATATACGTAATAGCTGCAGATATACATCTCACCATCATCAAATCCGATGAAATAGCTGTCTTTGACAAGAAGTCCATCCGGTTTGTTCCCGTTTACGGCACGGTCGCCGCTCAAGTAGAACATATAGCTCCAGTCACCCTTCTTGGCGAAGCCCGTGTTGCTGAGGAAGGAGTAACCCTCCGTGGTACGTGCCGCCAAGTCGAAGTTCTCCGTCGAACCTGCGTAATAATCGGGTATCATGTTTACGATGCTTACCCCTTTGCCGGACATCTTGTCGCCACCGTTGTTGTTCGAATATACCGACGAAACGGCACTCGCTTTCTCGGGGATGCTGTTCGCTTCGGGCATAAACTCGTCTGCCATCAACACTCCGAGGTCGCTCTGTGAGCCGTCATCGTAGAGCACCATCAGTCCTGTCACGCCGGCAATCGTGATGGTGAAGGTGTTGCTGCTGTAGAAATCACGTCCTGTGCTCTTCTGGCGTGCGTGAAGGCGACAGGTGTAGCTGGTGTTGAGCTGGGTAATGTTGTCGTCCAAGCGGCAGAGATAGTCCAGGTTCTTATTTTGGCTTTCCGTGTCCACCAGCGGAGAGTAAGTGCTCCGGTCTTGTTCGTTGTAGATACTGCCTATCGCCTCCCACATGAACTCCAGGTCGCTCTCTGGAATAGAGGTCTTGACAACAGGCTCGATATGAATGGTCTCTCCCAAAGAAGCACTGTATGCCGATTCGGGAATAACCATCTCCACGTCTTCCATCGGGCTGTCGAAATCGTTTCCGCCTTTATCATCGTAGCAACCGGTCATCAGTCCCAGTGCCACTATCATACTTATATATAACTTTTTCATTTTGCTCGTCTATTAGTTAAATTCATCCTTGTCAATTACTACCATACATAGCCAAAATAGGGAGCCTGACCCGGGTAGTTGGGGTCATCGTCCGGATAAAGAATCCCGTTGTCCGTCACATAGTCGTTGAGCAGCTGGATGGCATAGGTCACGGCGATGTTGCCGTACCAGGTACCAATCTCCCCACGCGGGTCATCGTCATTGCCAAACACGGCGTAATAAACGCCCATCTTCGTCTGGTCGAAAGTGCCGATGTACCAAATGGCACTGTCATCATCCCACCATGACGGGCGGGCGAATCCGTTGTACAGGCAGAGGTTGGCACTGGTCTTTCCCTCCAAACCGGGCAGGAAATCGTCAGAGGCTATAATCCTGACACTGATGGTGTCGTGAACGGTATTCAGGTGTTCCTCATTCCATACCTTCATCCAAACGGTGTCCGAAGAGTGGTTGGCACGGAGCACCACCGGGGTCTGCAGCTCATACTTGGTTCGGTTGTCACTGGGCTCTTTTTCCACTTCCACGTTCAGTGTGCGGTCCTTGTCGGAGAGGGTGGTGGCTACCGTGAATGGAATACCTACCAAGGTGGCTTCGCCTACAGCCACGTCGGTGGCTTTCTTGAAGGTGAAGTCCACGTTCTTCTCGCTGAACCAAGCGTATCCGGTGGCGGAATCCCATTTGTCTGTCTCATCGGTGGAGCAGCTTGCCATGCCGACCGCAACCACTGCCGGGAGTAAATATAATGCTATCTTTTTCATATGTAAATCTTCTTGTTATGATTACTGGTTAATTTCTTCCACCGTACGTTTTCTCATCGTCCGGAATCGGGAAGGTAAACAACTCGGGTCCGGTTGTGTACGTTTCGTATGCTCCATACCCGTTAACGGTCTGGTTCATACGCTTGTTGTAGTAGAAAGTCTGTCCCTCGCCAATCAGTTCCTTGTAATACTCCTGCTCAATTTCGTCCTGCAGTTCCTGTCTCGAACTGATTGAAAGCGGGAAGGACTGCAAGCCTCGGTGCGAACGTACGGCTTCGAGATAGGCGGTAGCCTGTGTCAGGTCCGATTCGCACTCGGCGGCTATGTAGTACATCTCCGACAGACGAATCAAAGGCATGCGGTTGGCGGACCAAGGCGAGTAGCTGTTGTTGTAATCTTCGTCCTTACAGAACTTCGTGGTGATGTAATAGGTGACTCCATGGTACGTGTAGGCGGATTTCAGGTATGCGAAGCGCAAATCATATTGCCTGGTTGTGTTGTCGAAAACCTCCGCGTTGAATCCCTCAATGTTACCGTTGGATCCACTGAAGGAGTTCTCCTTTTCAACTATATAGCCATCCATCTTGTCCTCCAGGGTCTTGATGTTCAGCGCAAAGATTTGTTCCGTGCAGAAGGTGCGGTCGCGTGACACATACTTACTACTGCTCGCTACATTGGAAACGAGCGTCGGGTTGACCCAACTGAAGGTTCCCTCTTGGGCGTTGATTACCTCTTTGGCACACTCCAGAGCCTTCTGCTTGTCGCCCTTCCAGAGGTAGATGCGAGCCTCTGTAGCCACGGCGGCATAATAGTTGAAGTGGAAACGGCGGTTGTGCCAATCGGGAATGTTGTACGCGTTGCGGTTGTTAGCCGAACCCGTAACCGCTGAACAAACATATTCCGACGGGGAACTCAGCGTGTACATCGGGTCGTTCGTCAGCAATTCTTTGGCAGCCTCAAGGTCTTTAATCATTAGCTCGCACACCTGGTCATTCGTCAGCAGAGGGTGCACATTGCTTGTCAACTCCGTGACGTAAGGGATGTAGGTCTTTTCGGCCGAATAGCTGTCGCTGCCGTAAGCGTCGGCAAACAGACGCATGAGGTCGAAATGGAGGAAGGCGCGCAAGCCCAGTAGCTCGCCTTTGAACACTTCGTAGTCCGTGCCTTCAAATACGTCTTTCCTGTCGTCGATGCAACTCAGCATAGAGTTGACATTGGCAATGGTGTTGTATTGTTCGTTCCAGATGGGGTCTACATAGCTGTTGCGCAGGCTTTCTATATAGTAGTTGGCATCGGGGTGAAAGTAGAACGACATGAAGTTGGCATTGTTGCCATACATGCAGGTCGCGTTGCCGCCAATCAGCTCCAACATATACCAGGTGAGGTTCTTGCCATACAGCGCATCGGAAATCAGATTGACGTAGATGCCGCTCATGGCTTCGGCAAAACCGCTCTCTGTCGTGAACAGTTGGTTGCGGTCGGTCTCGGTATCAGGCACTACGTCCAGATAGTCGTTGCAGCTGCTCATGCCCAAAGCCAATGCGATGGCGGATAATACTGTAGATGCTTTATATGTTTTCATTTTCGTTTCTTTTTTAGAATGTTGCATTAACGGAGAATGAGAATGTACGGGCAAACGGGTAGCTCAAGCCGCGCTCCACCTTGATGGAGCTGAGGCGGAAGAGTTCGTTTGCGTAGAACGAGACTCTCAACTGCTCCAGACCTACCTGCTTCAGCCATGCGGCGCGGAAGAAGTCGTAGCCGATGTTGACGGATGAGAGATAGAGCTCGTTGTTGCGTTGAACGAACCGCGAGGTCGGTTTGGTGATGTTGATGTCGTAGTCGGTAGGGCTCTGCAACATGGTGATGCCGCGGTATGCACTTTGGTCGCCCGGGTTGAGCCAGACATCGTTCACCCGTTTGTCCAAGTTGCCAAAACCGCTGATGTTCTCCACCCGGTCGACGAGGGTAGAGTTGTAGAGGTCGCCACCCACTTTGTACGAAGCTACAGCCGAGAAGGTGAAGCCGTGCCATCCACCGCTGATGCCGACAGTCCCGTGCCATTTCGGGTTGGTGTCGCCGATGACTACCTGGTCGTCCGAACTCCATGTGTAGGTCAGGTTGCCGTCCTTGTCTAAATAAGCCTCGTTGCCGGTCATCGGGTCGATACCCAACGAGCGCATACCCCAGATGGCCGTCATGGAGCATCCCTCGTAGTATTTCGTAGCCGGACGGGTCAAGGAGGTTTTTATGGCGTTGTATTCTTCGGTAGTGAGCGTACCGTAACCGAAATCTTTGTCGAAATTAGCGTCCGCGTCATCGTTACTCTTCTTGAAGATGTCATAAATCTTCTTGATGGTGTTTTTGTTATGGGCGGCCGAGAAGGTAAATGTTACCCAACTGCGGGTGTTGTTGTCTCTCCACGGAGTGAAGCCCAATGAGAGTTCGACACCCTTGTTCTGAATCTCACCCATGTTTTCCTTGTAGGTGGTGAAACCTGTTGAAGCGGGAAGGGTAATATCAGAAAGCAAGTTGCTGGTATTCTGCACATAATAGTCGAAGCGTGCGGTCAACCAGTTGCCCAGTGCCAAGTCGATGCCGAAGTTGTTGTCGTACACCTTCTGCCATTTCAGTTTGGTGTTAGGAATGCCCATCAAGGTGGTTCCTTGGCGACCGTCGTAGTAGGTCTCTCCGTAGGTGTATTTGGCGCGCGCCTGATAGGGGTTGAAGTTTTGTGTGCCGGTGTAACCCAATGAATAGCGTAGCTTCAGCGTCCTGACCAGATCGCTGTTGCCGAACCACTTCTCGTTGTGGATGTTCCATCCTGCACCTGCCGACCAGAATCCTGCCCAGTGGTTGTCCGATCCGTAAACCGAAGAACCGGTTTCGCGGAAGGAGAAGTCGAAGAGGTAACGGTCGGCGTAGCTATAGTTCAAGGCTCCTACCAAACCAATCTCGCGCGTTTTGCTGTCCGACCCCGATGGGCTGCTGTCGTGCTGATAGTAGGTAGCCATGGAGATGTCGTTCATGTTGTCGTTGCCGAAACCTTCCGCCACTACCGTAGTCGATCGGGTGTTATACGAGTTGAGGTTCCATGTACCGTTCAAGAAGAGGGCATGTTTGCCGAAGGTCTGGTTCCAGCTCAAACCTGCCTGTGCGGCAAGGTTGTCGGTGTAACCGTTGGTCTTGGTGTAACGTCCTTTGCGGTCACCGTTGCCATTGGCATCATAGTCGACGAACATACTGTGGCTGGCGGGGTAGAACAGGTCAGAGCCGCTCTCGGTGCGTGAGTAGCTGACCTTTCCGGTGAAACGGAAGTGCTCGTTGATGTGCCAGTCCATCTCGAAGTTATCCGAGAAGGTGGTGTAGTTGCTCTCGTCCTTCACGTTCAGCGAAGCGTTGTAGAGGGGGTTATACACCGGATTGGTGAATCCGCTGCTTGAAACCGTTTCATAGCCCAATATCTTCTTCACCTTGCCGTTCTCGTCGTAAGGAGCGAAATAGGGTTCAAGGCTTACGTAGTCGGAGAAAGAGCCGTAAGGAGAATTGTAGGACACGTTGCGGGTGTAGTCCATCAAGTTGCGAAACACCATATTCTTATAGGTGTAGGATAGGGAGGAATTGATATTGAATGTGTTGCGTGAAGATTCCTTCATGACACCCGCTACATTGTTATAGGAAGCCCCCAACAGGTAACGAACTTTGGAGTCACCTCCTTCCAACTGTACGGAATGTTTGGTGCCGATGCCTGTGCGGAGCGGTTTCGACAGCCAATAGGTGTCCACACCCGATTGGATGGCATCATATACCGATTTCTGCAACAGGTCTGCATTCATCGGGCTGGCCCAGGATTGCCAGTTGCTGTATTTATGGTGGGCTACCTCCCAGTCATACTTCTCTTGGGCGTTCATCAGGTTGTACCCCGTGAGGTCTGGAGCCTCGATGTTGAGGTCGCCCGTGTAGGAGATACGCAACTTGCCGCTCTTGGGGCGTTCCGTTTCGATGACCACGACACCGTTACCGGCCTTGCTACCATAGACGGCCTTGGCGGCGGCATCCTTCAGGATGGTGACGCTGCGCACCCGGTTCATGTCCAAGTCCCATATCTTCTCCAGGGTGGTTTCGAAGCCGTCCAGAATGAAGAGCGGTTGGTTGGCGTTCCCGTCGTAGTCGCCGGCGATGTTGAAGGAGGTCTGACCGCGCAACTGTAGCTCGGGCATACTGTTCGGATCGGAACCCATGTCCAGGTTCTCTACCATCTGAAAGGAAGGGTCCAGGTTCTTCAGGCTCTTGATAAGGTTTTGGTTGCCTACGCTCTGCAACTCTTCCTTGTTGAAACTGATGGATGAACCGGTGAAGCTGTCTTTGCGACGCTCGAACATACCGTTGACAACCACCTCTTCAATCTGAGCGTCCTCTTCCATGTAGATGGCCAGCTCGGCCTCTGACCTCTTCCCGTCGAACGTGCGGGTGATGGTCTTCATGCCTACGTAGGAAAATTGCAGGGTAGCAGGCTTGCCCCGTTCGGCTTCGATGACGAATTTCCCGTCCATTGCGGTGGCGTATCCCCGGTTGGAGCCCACCAGGCTGACCGCCACGCCAATCAACGGCTCATGCTCCCGATCCATCACCGTACCGCTATAGGTTACGGTCTCTTGTTCGCCTGCCATCGTGGTGCGCTTGGCCTCCTCTTTGATGAAGATGTTGATGTACTGGCCATCGATGTTGTAACCGATGGGCTTGTCTTTGAGCAAAATCGCCAAAGCCTGACGGATGTCTTTGGTCTCGATGCGTTTGCTCTCCACACTGAACTGATTGAGGTCATCGTAGGAAAAGAGAATCTTGTAACCGGAAATTCTCTCCAGCTTCTTCAACGCCGAGGTGAGGCGTTCACTCTTCACTTCCATCTTGATGACTTTCTCTTTTTGTTGGGCGTAGGACTGCAAGGGAGTCCCCAATGCCAATGTGAAAAAGGCCACTCCACAAAGGAAAAAGGTTTTTCTCATAATTTCTCTTTTATAATAATTACTTCTTTGTTTAATCGGGGTCTGACGACACCGGTTATACCCTATTATCGTTTCGGGACGATAAATGGCTACCACAAAAAGCGAATAATTGTGGAGAAAAACTTGGATTCTTTGGACAATGCCATAATAGATAATGCGAACGAGAAGATTTTGAAGGGTTTGAACGATACCATTTCTATGTAAGAGATGGTACACATGTTGTTTTTACTGATAATCAAGAATATACATTGCTATAAAAGTACATTTTTGCTCGGTTTGCTCGGTTTTAGAATCGAAAATACGCTCGAATGGAAAATGCAACGTTCTCCTTTTATTTTATATTCTTTATGGCACTATTTTGATTCACATTAAAGTAGTAATATAAATTATTGATAATCAACTGTTTGTAAATTGTGTGTGTGGGGGGGGGGGTAAAATAAGAAAAAAAACGTTTATTTTACTTTTCCGTTTTACTGAGAATCATTACCTTTGCAGTGTGTTTTTACCCTCTCTTACATAGAAACGGTACGAATACGGGGGGTTACGGTATCCGTTCACTGTAGTCAGGAGCGGCTCGCATTCCGGAAGTCCTATAAGGAAAGAACCGGATTAACCCTGATTGCTGTATCTTCTTCCACTTGAAAGAACAGAAGGTGCAGGAATGAGAATTATATCCTTTTTATAAACCTGGTAACATTGCTTTCCTTTGGACATAGAAACACACACACACGAACATTGGTTCGCCCTAAAAGTTTTCTATAACAAGGTATTCGACATCGGCGACGCGCTGAAGGAGAACGGTATCGAGATCTATATCCCCTGCGAGGAGACCCTTGTGGAGCGTGCTGGCGTGCGGAAGAAAGTACGCCGGCCGCTTATCAGTTCGCTCATGTTCTTTCGTTCCACGGTTCGCTGTGCCACGGAAGTGCAGCGGTTACTTACTGGCAAGGCTATTCTGTACACAAAACAAAAGGGGCTGAACAAAATTCCTTTTGCCATTCCCGAACGGGAGATGAACATCTTCATGCTGGTAGCCTCATCCGGCGAGCGTGGGATGGAGTATCTCGGCGAAGACTGCCCCAAATTCCACCTAGGTAGCCGTGTGCGGGTCACCGATGGGAGCTTTAAGGGCGCGGAGGGTGTCATCTGTCGCATCGGGAAGGACAGCCGTCTGGTGGTCGCCATTCGGGGCGTATGTGCCATCGCCACCTCCTACATCCCACGGGCTTTCCTGCAACGGCTTGGAGAAGATGAGGCCGTATAAGAAAGAATATGATGGAGATGTGCCTGACTCAAAACTTTAACAGTATGGAAATACTTGCCTGTTTGTTGGTTTTTCCCGTCTGATATTGCTATTGGTGGTGTTCATCATCAACACCATTAATTTGAAAGACAGCATCAACGGGCTGGTTTCCAAACTGAGCATGTCAGCTCTGGGTATTTACGGCGTACTGTTTTTTTTGGGGGGGCTCCAATGGTTATATTCGCTGGCGGCATTCGTAATGGTGAGTATCTTGATTCCGTTCTTTTATTATAACGTTTTCAAGTAAGCGGGTAAATGAGTCCATGACGGCGCTGCGACGCTTTTCACTAAAGAAGTTGCGGATTTCTGACGGAATTTGTGTAATTTTGCTCATGGCTTTGAGTTTTGAGTAATGTTTTTTTGTCACGTCTAATTTACTCATTTTTCCGCAATATACGGAAATACTCAAAGCCTTTTTTATGCAATAAACTTAACCTCAATTTCTAAATCCGAAACTTGAGTAATGTATTTATTAGGATTGAATACGGGTGCAAGATACTCATGGGAACATAGGCAACCTGCTGTTCGGTTGTCGCTTCGGGCTGTTGATGGTGAAGTCTCATGTATACGGGCAATGAGCTACACGCTGTCAGGGAAACGGACATACCATACAGATGGCGTTCAGCGTGCATCCGAACTCCCCCCCCCCTTGTGGGCTGTCGAGAGTGGCACGCCGGCGGTGTGAAAGGGGGTTCTTATTGGATTACTAACTAGATTATGAAAGAGAGTTTGGAAAAACCTACTGATTTTATCCCAGATGGGATGAATGATTTCGAACGTAACGTGAAGCGTATCGGGGATTGTTTTTTGGCTTTTATCGCCTTGATCGTATTCTCCCCTTTGTTTTTAATTTGCTATATCGTCGTAAGGCGTGAGGATGGCGGTCCGGCTATATTCAGGCAAGAGCGTATCGGGCGCTTCGGACGTCCGTTTCATATCTATAAGTTCCGCAGCATGCGTCTGGACGCTGAGAAATTCGGTCCCGCCCTTTACAAGGGAGGCGCTGACCCCCGTATGACCCGTGCGGGCAAGTTCCTGCGTGAGCATCATTTGGACGAATTACCCCAATTGTGGAATGTTTTTATCGGTGATATGTCTTTTATCGGTCCCCGGCCGGAACGGAAGTTCTACATCGACCAGATTATGGAACGTGATCCCCGCTATCGTTATCTTTATCAGATCCGTCCGGGCGTGACCTCTTACGCTACGCTCTACAACGGCTATACGGATACGTTGGAGAAGATGCTTCGCCGTTTACGCTATGACTTGTTCTATCTGGAGCACCGCTCGTGGTGGTTCGATTTCAAGATATTGATGAAGACTTTCTTGAACATAGTGCTCGGCAAGAAATTCTAAGAAAAGATCACCGGGAAGGGCAACTCCCCCTCCTCATAAATCCAGGATATTATGAAGAAAGTATTAAAAGGCCGGCTCATTGATGATTCGGTGAGCACGGACAATAAGACAAGTTTGAAGGATGGTAGTGTCACGGTGGCCCGCAACTTTTTCATGCGTGATACCATGCTGAAAAAAGCTGTCACAACATTGACGGATGACTTGATCACCATCAACAACCTCTCTCCTTCACTTACATTACTTTTATCGATTGGTTTGGTGAAGGGTAAGTATACGATGACGGTGATTACTCAATTTGGCAGTGCGGTTCACATACAGAAACGCCTCGTAGCGTGAGCACGTAGATTTGGATCGCTCACAGAAGCAACAGGCCAAGCTGATAAAATAAGATATTTTAGTATTTGTTTTATGTCCGTGTAACTATTCAGCAGCCCTAATCCTATAGTATACCATACA
>CAVJRQ010000032.1:0-16424 GCA_963652075.1 Acutalibacteraceae bacterium | reverse complement strand
GTTGCCCGATGAAAGTACTTACGATGGCTCACGTAAGTACTTACGTTGGCTGATGTAAGTACTTACGTTGGCTCATGTAAGTACTTACGTTTTTTATTGCCCCGGCAAACAGTAGACACTCTAAATTGAGTCCTACTGAAATTTTCACCATGTTTCCGGACTCCCCTCCCCTAAAGTCCTTTGCTCCATAGTAGTTTGAAGAAGTCGAGGATGGGGATGCACTCCACATCATCGATGCGTCGGGCGATGGGATCAAGACTGACAATGATGCCTCGACACTCCGGATAGCTTTCCTTAAAAGCCTTCAACCCTTTCAGATGACGAGGCAAGACTTCATCCACAGACTTTATTTCAATGGCAACACGAGCGTCACCAATGATGACATCCACTTCAATCCCGGTATACGTGCGCCAATAAGACATTTCCTCGGAACTTCCCGTATATGACAGCCAAGCGCGCAACTCCTGCACGACCAAATGTTCGAAGGCATGGCCGTAATCAGTCGTTCCTCTTTGGAGATTCGTGCGATGAAGCAAATGATTCGTTATGCCAACGTCAAAGTAATAGAATCGAGGAGCTTGAACAACTCGACGTTTCTGTACTTTTGTGAATGCCGGCATACGAAAGCCTATCAGTGTATCGTCCAAAATATCGAAATAACCTATTACGGTGTTTGCGCTCACCCCACAATCTTGAGCGATATTGTTGTAATTGACCATTTCGCCATCCGTCAAGGCAGCCACTTCCAAGAAACGCTGAAAAGCAGCCAAATTACGCACCAGAGATTCCTCCTTTATCTCCTCTTTCAAATACACATCAATGTAGGCAGACAATCGCCGCGAAGGATTTGCCGAGAGATAATGGGGAGGCAACATCCCGTAATTGATGGCATGCTGAAGATTGAAATCGGGGAGTTCCGCACTGACAAAAGGAAACAAGTAGACTGGGTAAGCCCTTCCACCCAATGTGTTATACCCCTTTCGCTTCAGTTTACGCGCACTTGACCCACAGAGGACAAAGGTGAGGTTCTTTTCCGAAATTAGCCGATGAACTTCGTTAAGGAGCTCTGGTACCTCGGGAATCTCGTCAATAATGACTATGGTTCCTTCCGATTTATCGGCAAGCATCTCGTAGAGAAGAGACGGATGTCGGCCAAATCTGCTTTTAAGACTGGTATCAAGGAGGTCTATATAGATACTGTCTGACAGTTGTTGACGCAAGAGGGTACTCTTGCCTGTCTGCCTTGCTCCGAACAAGAAGATGCTATCGGAAACCTGATTTACTATATTTATCGCCCTGTTATACATAAACAACTGAATATAAAAAGACTAATGGAATCGCTACTGCATATTTTCATTGAATATCCGCAGTACTACTGCATATTTTCATTGAATATCCGCAACAAAGATAAACAATAGTCTCAAAAGGGGAACGGCTTTCACGAGAAATTTCTTGGGCTTCCAGTTGACTACAGCCTGTAGTTGTAACCAACTCATTCCTTTCTGTCCCAAAGTACAAGAAGCATACGGCACACCCACGTGACGTAGCAGGGAAACCTACATCGGCCGATAATCCTTCGCCAAGCCGCCTTCACCGGTTTCTTTGTAGAGGGAGGGAAGGTCGTGACCGGTCTGTTTCATCACCTCAACAACCTTGTCGAAGGAGACCCGATGGGTGCCATCGGTGTAGGAGGAGTAGACATTGGCATCGAGGGCACGGGCGGCAGCGTAGGCATTGCGTTCGATGCAGGGAATCTGCACCAAACCGCATACGGGGTCACAGGTCATGCCCAGATGATGTTCCAGTCCCATCTCCGCAGCGTATTCTATCTGTGCGGGACTTCCGCCCGACAGTTGATTGGCGGCAGCGGCAGCCATGGCGCACGCCACGCCCACTTCGCCTTGACAGCCCACCTCAGCACCAGAGATGGAAGCGTTCTGCTTCACGATGTTGCCGATAAGTCCGGCCGTAGCCAACGCCCGAATGATGCGGGTATCGGAGAAGTCGTGCGTCTTCTGCATGTGATAGAGCACGGCAGGCATCACGCCACACGATCCACAAGTGGGAGCCGTCACTATCTTGCCGCCCGACGCGTTCTCTTCGCTCACCGCCAAAGCGTAAGCGAATACCAGTCCGCGGTTGCGCAAGGACTCCTTGTACCCTTTGGCACGGATGTAATAGGAAGCGGCCTTGCGACGAAGATTCAACGGGCCGGGCAAGACACCCTCGGCATCCAGTCCGCGTTCCACAGCCTGGCGCATGGTCTTCCATACCTCCATGAGGTAGTCCCAGATGGCATCGTCCTCGCGCTCCTTCACATACTCCCAATAGTTTTTGCCGCTGTTTTCGCACCACGAGAGGATGCGGCTCATGCTGTCCATTTGGTAAATCTCAGTCGAAGCGTCTTCCTTCTGTCCCTCTTCGGCCAGCGCACCGCCTCCGATGCTGTACACCTTCCACTTCTCCGTCACCTTGCCGTCCGCATTGAGCGAACGGAACTCCATGCCGTTGGGATGGAAAGGAAGGAATATCTTGGGTTCCCAGAATATCTTGACGGGAGCTTGAGGCGAGAGCGTGTCGATGATGGCTACGTCCGTCATGTGTCCACGTCCTGTCGCCGCAAGACTGCCGTAGAGCGTCACCTCGAAGGAGGCCGCTTCGGGGTGGCGTTGCAGAAACAGCTCCGCCGCCTTTCGCGGTCCCATCGTATGACTGCTGGAAGGTCCCGTACCGATACGGTATATCTTACGGATACTCTTCATCAGAACAATTTTGCGGGATATTCGCCTTTGGCTATCAGCGAATTTATCTTGTCAACCACTCCCTGGCGGTCAGCCGCATAAGTAACGCCGAACCACACGCTCTCGGTATCGAGCACCTTCACGGTGGCAATGCGCTCCGTAATCAGTTTGTTGACGACCAGCGGGATGAAGTATTCAGCCTTCAGATTGTCTTGGTTGGCTTTCAGGAAGTCGACGAAGAACTCCTCCGAATAGCGGAAGTAATCGGGTGTGAATCCCCACATGTTCATCGACACGGGGGTATTGTCGGCAACGGATACCCATTTGCCCTCTTCGTCCTTGTAGCAGACAGGACCGTCAACACGCATAATCTCGGTGCGCTCCACTACCGTAGAGAGGCAACCTTTGTCGTCCGTGCTGCAGATGCCGCGCGCCACCGTACCGCTCTCGGACAGGGTGTTGCCTACACGGAATCCTACCATGCAATAGCGATTCTCGCTACCGGCAGGCAGTTCGCTCAAGAACTTACCGAGCACGGCAAAGCTGTCGCGACCGTAGAAATCATCGGCATTGATGACGGCAAACGGTTCCTTGATGGCATCCTTACCCATGAGAACGGCGTGGTTGGTACCCCACGGCTTCACGCGCCCTTCGGGACAAGTGAAGCCAGCCGGCAACTTGTCCAAAGACTGGAACACCACCTCCACGGGGATATGGTTTTCGTACTTGCTCAATATCTTTTCACGGAAGTCCTTCTCGAAATCCTTGCGGATAACGAACACAATCTTTCCGAATCCGCCACGGATGGCATCGAATACGGAATAGTCCATAATGGTTTCTCCGTTGGGACCCAGTCCGTCGAGTTGTTTCAGGCTACCATAGCGGCTTCCCATACCCGCCGCCAACACAAACAATGTAGGTTTCATGCAATTCTCCTTTTTAAAAAGTATCCAGTTTAGAATCCTTTGCGACAGCTCCCCGTAAGGGGAAAGCCATCTCATCTGCAAATGTATACTATTTATCGGTACACGAAAAGCAACGACAGTGAAAATCTCCGTTTGTCAAGTAAAAATCGCGTAAGGCGGCATCAGAACGGATAACCGATGGCCAGGTGCAAGCCCAAGCCATCGCTGAACTTAGGGATGTTGTAGTATCCCTTC
Source organism: Acutalibacteraceae bacterium (assembly GCA_963652075.1). Lineage (GTDB taxonomy): Bacteria > Bacteroidota > Bacteroidia > Bacteroidales > Bacteroidaceae > Phocaeicola_A. The sequence continues at coordinate 12,523 of CAVJRQ010000032.1, read as the reverse complement.
TTCGAAGTCTCATAGGGCGCATGCAAAGCGACACCCAGGTCGAGACGAATCACTAAGAAATCGAGGTCGTAACGCAAGCCGGCACCCGTACCGAGAGCGATGTCGTTGCCCAGGTCCGAGAGGGAGAAGCGCGCACCGGGTCGCTGCTCGTCCTCACGAAGCAGCCAGATGTTGCCGGCATCGAGGAACGCGGCACCATAGAGACTGCCCAGGATAGGGAAACGATACTCCACATTGGCTTCCAACTTCAGGTCGCCCGTCTGGTCGAGATAGGAGTAGTTGGCTTCCGCATCGGGCCGGTAGCGTCCCGGACCCAGCGTACGCACCGTGAACGCACGTATGCTGTTGGCACCTCCGATGTAGAATTGTTCGCTATAAGGAGCCGTGGACGAGTTGCCATAGGAGTGGATGACACCCGCCATGAAGCGAGTGGCCAGCCGGCTCTTGTCGCCTAAACGGAAGGTACGTCGCAGCTCGGTCGTTACCTTCACGAACTGGGCGAACGGATTGCCAAAGAGTTGTTTGTCCTTCTTGGAGAAGTCCTGTCCCGCCAAGCGATAGACAAGCGAAGTGACATTGCCGGACGAGGTGAACGTGGTCTCCCACCACAGCATGTCGCCACTGCCGTCCGTGTCGGCTTTGTCGTAGGTGAAGCTATAGCTCATGGCAGGGATGAACTGGTTGCGCAAACTGGAATAGAGCGCACGGTTATTCGCCGTGATGGAGTCAAACTTGGAGGTTGTATTCTGCAACAGATTGAACGACAGTTTCAAAGGAGAGACGGTATGCTTCAGCCGCTCGGACGAGCGGTAGGTGTAGGTGACATTGCCTCCCGAAGAGAGCATACGGAAGTATCCCGCCCGATTGAGCTGATTGGCATAGAGCTTGAATTGTGAGGAGGAGGCGAAACGCGACCACCGGTATTTCATGAAAGGCACGACCAAACGCGGGTAGTCGAGCGAGAAGGAAGCCCCGAGTTCATAAGAGTTGACCATGGAACCGCTGCCACTGACCGAATTGCCGGTCTGCCACTCATACGAAGCGTCCAGTTGGAAGGTGAGGGTCTCCCCTCCCCGGAAAGCGTTGCGCTTGGAAACACCGAACGAGGCACCCGGCCCAATCCGGTCGTTGCTCTTGGAGGTGAAATCGAACTCCAACTCACCGTCCAACGGTTTGTCGAAGACGGCATTGATACTGATATCCAACGTGTCGCACGTCGCCGTGGTATCACGCGGCGTGTATTGGAATTCGAGCGAGCTGAAGATGCCCATCCGGTTGAGGTTTTGCCGGGTGTAGGTAGCGTTCTGCAAGGAGTAGAGTTCACCCTTGCGGAAACGGAAGTTATTGAACAGCACACCCGGACGCAACGGTATCTTCTTGCCGGAATAGTAGATTCGCAAGCCTTTGCGTGTCAGCGAGTCGGTGTAGGCGTCCATGCGTTGTTGGCTGCCGCGCATATAGACCGTAAGGTTGCCTATGCGCCATTGCCGGTTGACTTCGGGCGAGAGCCCACCGACGGGAATGGCACGCAGGTTGACCCAACCCGACTTCTGCACCGTGTCCGCCAGATAGGTAACGTAGGCAGGTCGGTAGTAATAGTATCCGTTGTTGCGGAAAAGATTGGAAAGACGTTCGCGTTCACCCTCCAGGTTCGCCACATTGAAGTTGTCCCCTTTGCGTATCAAGCTGCCGGGGTTGGCTTTTATCAGACTGTCCGCCACTTCGGGGAAGTGGGCGTAGGTAATGGTATCGATGAAGTAAGGATTGCGCATACGGACGGTGTAGTTGACCTTCGCCTTACGAGGTTTTTTCTCATTCACGAGGGTCTCGTACGCCACCGTTCCGTTAAAGTAGCCATAGTTGTGCAACACGTTGGTGGCAATCTTGGCACGCAACTCGGGATTTACCGCGGAGAGGTAAACGGGATTGGCCGCGAAATGGTTGAAGACCCATTTGCCGAACAGGGTCCTGTTGTTGACAAAGCTATTATAAATCCACAGTTTATAGGGAAAGGGGAAACGGATGGACGAGCTGCCCAACAGGGCATTGTTAGGTGCGTATGCCAATGCCGCCTCCACTTCCACCAAGGTGTTCGTTCCGGCCTCGCTCGCATCCTTATCCTCTATGTTTATCTTCTTGATGCCCGTGTAGAGCGTCTCGCCCTCCGGCAGATTGCGGGTGGTAGAGCAAGCTGCCACCAGTGCCGTCACTCCCAAGAGGATGATATACCTATATGCTTTATAATTCGTTCTTGCCATCTCCGTTTGATATTGGTTTGTTGTTTAAGGGCCGCCCCTTCCGCTTCTTGAAGACAAAGAGTTCGCCCAGGCGTGTCATCTTCTTCCTCAGTACGACACCGACACCAGTCTTGGTAACTTCGCCTTCGAGCACGCTCTCGTAGTTTTTGTTATGGAAGAGACGGACATAACGGGTACCGCTATCGTCTAACCTGTATTCCAAAGAGACATCGTCGATGAACGATTGGTCGCGACCGGTGTTTTCCGCATCGTTACCCGAAGAGATTCGTCCACCGATGACCACACTGACGCGGTTGTTCCAGAACCGTTTAGCGAAGCGGAATGAATAGTTGGTGCGTGAGGAGCCGTCCGCCGATGTCTCGTCCTCCAGCCCCACACTGATATCCACGGTCTTCAAAGCACTGCCCGCGATGCTTGATATCTCGCTCTGCAAGAAGGAGTTCAGGGCATTGCCGGTGTTGAAGCCGCCCGTTGACCCGTTAGATCCGATATACATGCCCGTGGCCAACATCGCCACCGCCACCTTGCCACGTTCCTCTAACGACATGGCAGCCAGTTCGTTCTGCACGGTCATGTCCTCGGGAGCTTCGAGGGTGAACGCCAGTCCCATATTCTCCAGCGTATTGGTGATGGCTACGCCCACGTCAAACGATACGGAGCGAGAGACCCCGTTCTGTTCCACCTGCGCCTTCACCCGTTCCGTAGCGGAGATGTTCATGTTGGGGTTCATGGGGTCGCCCGTAAACTCCACGAAGCTGCCATTCTTGATGGTAAAGGTCTTCAGAGGGATAATAGGAAGCTCATATTTCATCTCGCCTCCTGTCAACGTGTACTTTCCGGACAGGAGCAAGTCACCCTGAGGGGTATATTGCAACGCCAGATTGCCGCCTCCGCGCAGTTCCACATAGCTCTCTTGGTTAGCGCTCAAGTCCACCCGCAGCTCCGCACCGGTGTCTACCTGCACATTCATCAAGAGGTCCATACCACTGAGCGTACGTTCCTTCTTCTCCGCGGACACCAGGGTGACGGTATCGCTGAAATTGACAAAGGTGACCAGGTCGCTCAGGCGGTCTTCAACGGTCAACGGCGTGTCTTTCAGCACATACGTCACGTCGGTCTTGCCCTGCACGTTCATGTATCCGCGCATTTTCAGTTGGTTGAGCGTGCCGGAAAGAGAGGAGAAGAAGTCCACATACACCTTGCCATAGACAACAGAGTTTTTCTTGCGGGGCGCATTGACCAGCTCGTAGTCGGTAGCCCGCATCTGCAGGTCGAGCTTCACCTTTTCGAAGTTGGCGAAGTTGACCGTTCCGTCGATATTGAAGGGCTCTTTGCTTTTCGTGTAAATGTTGAAGCGGTCGAACTTCAGGCTACTGTTGGTGATGCTGACGGGACGGTTGTCGAACCGGAAGCGCACACCGTAGATGTCCGAATCAAGGAATACGGAATCGAGCATCATTTCGCCATTCACTATGGGGCGGTCTACAGTTCCCCGTACGGTCAACGTGCCGTCCACGTCGCCCTCCAAAGCCACCACCTTATCGGGGATGAAGCTGTTGGCCACGTCCAAGGGGAAGTGCTCCAAGGCCAGACTCATATCCAACAGTCCCGTTTCCGCCTCCTTGTAATCGCCTTGCAGCACCAATATCTCCTCATCGTCCTTCGACAAACGGGTCTCCACGTAGTGGGTTTTGTTCTCCTTAGGCAGGTAGATGGTCGAGTTGGAGAGGTTGCCAATGGGACACCGTTCGTAGGTAAGCCGCTCCACGGAGGTCTCGGCAAGAACGGAAGGGCGGTCGCCATCCTGCATGTAGTGAACCTCGGTGTTCAACAGACCGGTGACACGAGGCGCATAGGGCATTACGCTCACCAGTTCGCCAATGTCCAGTTTATAGAGGTTGAGCGTCAAATCCTGCTGCACGGCCTCGTTGGGCGTGGAGTAGAAGCGCAGTCCCATCCCCTCGTCCGTCAATAATTCCACATCGCCCTCGATGCGTCCGTTGTTACGGAACAACAGATGGTTATTGTCATTCAGGTTGAAACGATGATAGGCAATAATGGGGTGTTCGGGGAAGAAATAGCCCCGCAATCCCTCTTCCACCATATCCAGCCCGAAGCCCAAATGCACGCCTTGCCTTTGTTTGCCATCCCGGTAATTCAGCTCCATACGAGCGCCCTTGTCATGAATCACGCCCTGCAACGTGGCATCGAACACGAAGCGTTTGTTGGCAGGGCCGTTGCGCACCTCGGAGAAAAGTTTCAGCTGAGCCGAGTCCTGACGAACTTCGAAGCGTAGGGTATCGACACAGACGCTGTCGTTCTGTAGCGCATAGAGGTAGGAGTCTCCATTGATGCCCTCCTCAGGAGAAGTATCCAAATCAATGAAAAGGTGATTATAGGCGAACCCTTTCATCTTCAAGAAGTTGTTGATGGGGTTGTCCGTACCGGAGTCAAGTTTGAGGCAAAGCTCTGGCAGGTGAGGTTTCAGCTCGTTCAAATCGATGTGTTTCTCATCCGTCTGCCTCATCAGAGCCGTGGAGAATGCCGTAAAACGGCTGAGTATCTCTTCCCAGTGGTTGGAGGCGGTCAGTCGCATTTCAAAGTCTCCCGCACTGACACGCAAGTTGGTAGAATCGTTTTGGGTGTAAGCGTCGAAAAAGAGTTCCTTGGGCACAAATTGTTGGTTGGCGGTGGTCACCTTTAACTTCTGTAACGCACCCTTCACGTCTATCAGCTTCTTCCGGTCGCTCCGGGCATCGACGGAGAAACGAAAAGCGGTCTTCAAGGGGTTCTCCACCAACCGCAGTTCGTGCCAATCGACGGACTGCACATCCATCACCAGCTTACCGTCCACACCCTCTTTGCCCAGATGGCCGTCCAGTTGGGTATGGGTCTTTAGCAACGCATTGTCACTATCCAAAGTCACGAGGAGTTTCCCCTGCTCCAGCGAACCGTTCAGCGCAATGTCGGAGAGACAATAATGACCATATTGCAGCGTATCGAGTGCGGCGACCAACTTGACGGTGGTACGCGGGGAGTAGAAATCCGTCCCTTTCCCCTCCAGGTCTACGTCCAACGAGAGGTAACGGATGGAGTCTTTGGGCAGGAACTCGTGCAGTTGCAGACTGTCTACCGCCAGCTTGGCCTTGTAGGTCATCGGCTTTTCCTGACAGGAGGCTTGCAGGCTGACCCGCCCGGTGTCAGTCGTCAGCACGAAACCGGCATCGTAGAGTCCTCCTTGTAGCGACGCGTTGCCCTCCAACCGAATGCTGTCCGGTATGGCAAGGGTTCCGGAGGCGAGGGGGTCTACCAAGGTAGTGAGGAAAGAGAGGTTTCCCGTTTGCGCCTCTAAGCTGAGTTGTCCGCGACGATGCAGGCTGTCCGTCACCTCGTGTACCTCCCCCTGAAGGGCTGCGTTGAAAGCGCCATCCAGTTCGGCCTGTAGCGTGGTGAGACGCAAGCGTTTCAAGTTTCCGTCCACGCTCATGCGCACGTTTAACGGCTTATTGGGATATTCTTTGGCAAAGGTCTGTGACAGAGAGTCCATACACGCCATCAGGTCGTTCTTGCCGATACCTGCCAACAGGCGGAGCTTCAGATTCCCGTCACCGACGGTATCGAGGGCGGTCCAGTCCACACGGGCGGAGCCATCGAGCCGGGAGTCTGCCGTCTGCAGACAGAGCCCCGTCAGATGCAGTGCCTCGTTGTCCGATTTCAGCTGTCCTTTGCCGGAGAGAAGTTGCAGCCCAGACCGTTCCTTGGCCTCCAGTTTACTTATTACCAGAGACATTTCCTTTCCGGCATAGTGAACGGAATCCAACTGCATGGCTATCTTTTGCAGGGCTATATGGGAGACATCCAGCCCTTTGTGGGCAGAGCGGGCATCGGCATCGTAGGTCAGCGAGGCATTGTCGAGTATAAGTTGCCTCAGACGATAAGCACTGGTGGCGAGGTTGGCGTTTCCGTCGTACAGGCCAAGTCGCCCTACGGAGGTGGACACCGACACGGAATCGTTCATCTGCAGAGCCAAATCAACTTGTTGCAAATCTATTTTACGCCATTGGATGTTCCAAGGCGTGGATGAGGTGGTGGTATCTTTGGGAGTGACGGTGTCACGGAGGAGTATCTGTATGCCGGACTCCGTCAGCGAAAGCTCGTTAATCAAGAGCGTAGAGGTGTTCAGGTCAACTCCTTTCGATTGGAGATAGAGGTTGCCAACCTCTCCTTTGAGTCGTACGGTGGCTATCATGCTGCCAGTATCGAAAGTGGCGTTCTGTAGGCGAATGCCTTCGATGTCAACCTCTTTGTGCAACAAGGGAAGTACCTGTACGTCTATCCGCAGGCGGCCGACGCGCATCCGCAGGTCTTGTTTGTCGTCGTTCACCTCCGCCCCTTCGATGACCAAATTCAGAGGAAAAGCCAACCGCACCTTTTCCATCCGCATCCGCATGCCCGTGGACTCAGCGACTAAGTCGGCCACTTGCTTCACGGCATAATCCTGCAAGGGAGGCAAGTAGAGCAACAATGCCACCAAAACAAAAAGGAGAACGGGGGACAACAATACGACTCCCACCCATTTCAGGATTTTCCTCATACTCAATCCAGGTTCAACAGGCGTGCACAACGCACCCTACGTCAGTTTCATGCGGTAAAGATAGATTATCTTTCCTTATCCGCCGCAAGGCTTAACGCAGATTAACAGCCCGGCGGATGAAGTTCGTTTCAGGTTAGTTCCCATGGTCAATGAAGAACGTTTCGACAGTCAATAAAACCAGCACGCTTTTCGAGGGTTCAAAGCGACCGAAAGAGAGAGTTTTGTCTAAAAAAAACGTTTCGACAAGCGTTGGTCTTGAAAATAGTTGTATATTTGTTGGTTGAAAGGCATGCAAGACACTAAAGCAAAAAGAGGAAGGTGTGCCGGTAACGATTAATTAATCATCAAACATTATAAAAGTTCGTTTTTAAGAAATGGGTAAAGTTTTAATTATCGGTGCAGGAGGTGTAGGCACCGTTGTTGCGCACAAAGTAGCACAGAATCCGGATGTATTCACGGACATCATGATAGCGAGCAGGACCAAATCCAAATGTGACGCTGTAGTGAAAGCCATCGGCAATCCCGCCATTCGCACGGCACAGGTGGATGCGGACAACGTGGACGACCTGGTGGCTCTCTTCAATGACTTCAAGCCGGAAATCGTCATCAACGTGGCACTCCCCTATCAGGACCTCACCATCATGGAGGCTTGTCTGAAGACCGGCGTGAACTACCTCGACACGGCCAACTATGAGCCGAAAGACGTGGCTCACTTTGAGTATAGCTGGCAATGGGCCTACAAGAAACGCTTCGAAGAGGCCGGACTGACAGCCATCCTCGGCTGCGGATTCGACCCGGGCGTGAGCGGTGTGTACACGGCATACGCCGCCAAGCACCACTTCGACGAGATAGAATACCTCGACATCGTGGACTGCAACGCAGGCAATCACCATAAGGCTTTCGCCACCAACTTCAATCCGGAAATCAACATCCGCGAGATTACACAGAACGGGCGCTACTACGAGAATGGCGAATGGATTACCACCAAGCCCATGGAGATTCATAAAGACCTCACCTATCCCAACATCGGTCCGCGCGACTCGTACCTGCTCTACCACGAAGAGCTGGAGTCGTTGGTGAAGAACTACCCGACCATCAAACGGGCTCGTTTCTGGATGACCTTCGGACAAGAGTATCTGACACACCTGCGCGTGATACAGAACATCGGCATGGCACGCATTGACGAGGTGGACTACAAGGGCGTGAAGATTGTGCCGCTACAGTTCCTGAAAGCCGTGCTTCCCAACCCGCAAGACTTAGGCGAGAACTACGAAGGCGAGACCTCCATCGGCTGCCGCATCCGTGGAAAGAAAGAGGGCAAGGAACATACCTATTATGTATATAACAACTGCAGTCACCAAGCCGCCTACAAGGAGACCGGCATGCAGGGAGTCAGCTACACCACCGGCGTGCCCGCCATGATTGGTGCCATGATGTTCCTCAAGGGCATCTGGAAGAAACCGGGCGTGTACAACGTGGAAGAGTTTGACCCGGATCCATTCATGGAGCAGCTCAACAAGCAGGGACTGCCTTGGCATGAGGTGTTCGACAAGGATTTGGAGTTGTAATGATTCCACCTGTCAGAAGAAGAACGAATAGTTAATCAACAGCGAATAATTTACCATTATGGCAAAAAAAGAAAACGACGAAGCTGCACAGAGCAATGTGAGCGACAAGCTGAAAGCCCTGCAGACAGCGATGGACAAGATAGAGAAGAACTTCGGAAAGGGTTCTATTATGAAGCTGGGAGACGACAAGATTCAGGAAGTGGAGGTGATTCCGACCGGTTCCATCGGACTGAACGCCGCGCTGGGCGTAGGCGGTTATCCGCGCGGACGAATCATCGAGATTTACGGACCCGAATCTTCCGGTAAGACCACATTGGCCATCCACGCCATCGCCGAGGCACAGAAGGCAGGCGGCATCGCCGCCTTCATCGATGCGGAGCATGCGTTCGACCGCTTCTACGCCGCCAAACTGGGCGTAGACGTGGACAATCTCTGGATATCACAGCCGGACAACGGGGAACAAGCGTTGGAGATTGCCGAGCAATTGATACGTTCGTCCGCCATCGACATCATCGTCATCGACTCCGTAGCTGCCTTGACACCCAAAGCCGAGATTGACGGTGACATGGGCGAGAACAAGGTGGGTCTACAGGCACGACTGATGTCACAGGCGTTGCGTAAGCTGACCTCCACTATCAACAAGACCAACACGACGTGTATCTTCATCAACCAGTTGCGTGAGAAGATCGGTGTGATGTTCGGCAATCCGGAGACGACAACAGGCGGTAACGCGCTAAAGTTCTACGCTTCGGTGCGCATCGACATCCGCGGGTCACAGCAGTTGAAGGACGGTGAAGAGGTTATCGGTAAGCAAACCAAGGTGAAGGTGGTGAAGAACAAAGTGGCTCCTCCTTTCCGCCGTGCCGAGTTCGACATCATGTTTGGCGAGGGCATCTCACGCACTGGAGAGATTGTGGACTTGGGTACCGAGCTGGGCATCATCAAGAAGAGCGGTTCATGGTACAGCTACAACGACACAAAGATTGGGCAGGGACGCGATGCCGCCAAGCAGTGCCTGGCGGACAATCCGGAGCTGGCTGACGAACTGGAGAAGCTCATCTTCGAACAGTTGAAGGACAAGAAAGAATAAGCCGCACCGGGCATACTATAGAGAATCCCTCCATCGGAATCTGCCGATTCCAATGGAGGGATTCTCCGTTTTATCTTTTATCGATAACGGTCTGCCGTTAGAGCAGCTGAAGCCGTTGCATCCTAATTCATCACGTTGAACTTGTAGACGAAAGTCAGCAGCCCGTAACTGTAGAGGCGGTTATACTTCGTCTCGTTGTATCCGAACGAAGAGACGGTTTGGAAAATATTCTTCTGACGCTTCAAAATATCGAAGTACTTGAACTCCAGACTGGCCCGTCTACCTTTCAAGAAAGCGTACTTCACGGACGCGTTCCATATCAGTTGAGAATGGTTCGCCTCTTCCATTGCATAACCATTGCGCAAGGTCAGTGTGACATCCGAAGAAAAGCTCAGACCGCAACGGAGGCGATAATTTCCCTCCATGATTGTACTGTAGTCCTTCGTGTTGGTTTCCTGATTGCGGTAGGCATCCTTGTTGTGACTATAGGTAGCCCTCTGTGTCAACTTCAAGTCGACCCAGTCCCATTGATACCCCATCGTCAAATCACCGGTAACATTGTCAGACTTTGTCGTACGTTTCTCGCTGTCGTTTGCCAAGGCGTAACTCAAGTATCCCACCCGGTTATAATGGCCGTACTGTCCAGTTACCGACAGGTTGAAGTCACCCCAGAACTTGCGGAACGAACCGTTAAAATCAGCGTTCCAGTTACCGTTGATGTTTTCCGGAGTCACAATGCGTCCACCCGTCTGTTCGTTATAGGTTTCCTTACGGGTGATACTGTTCAGTTCGTTGCGGAAAGAGGCGGTAGCGTTCCATACGGCACCCTGATAATTCACGCTGAATTGTTGTGAATAAGACTGTTTCAACGACGGGTTACCGATACGGATATAAAGCGGATTGTCATTGTTAACCTCCGGCAAGAGGTCGGACGACGAAGGCATGCGCGAGACTCCAGAATAGCTGAACTGCACCCTTCCATTCCGCTTAGTCGTATAGTTCATCATCAACAACGTGTTGAAACCAATGTTATTGGTCGTTGTGTCCACCGCATAGCTGCCCCGGTTGGAGGTGAGATTCCGATGAAGGGCATATATCTTCGCGCTCAAGGAAACAAACAACTTCGACCCGTGGTAGAAGGCGCTGAGTCCGAAAGTCTGTCGGTTCTTTTGATCCATCGAAGCGGAGCTAAGACTGTCCACTCTCGTGTCGAGGTAGTTCTGCGGCAAGGCATAGGAATCCATGCCCGCCAGACTACCGATATTAAACAGGTTGCGTTCATTCTCATAGCGATTCCACTCCCACTCGTAATTTAAGCCAAGACTAATCTTCTTTCCGACCGGAAAGTTCCAACCCAATTTGGTGGAGAAGCTACTGTTCTTTGTAGGGGTCAGCACATAGTCGTTGCCCCGGTAAACTGAATCGCCCAACTGGTAATAGCGTATCTCCGAGCGGTTGAACTGCGTCTTGTCCGTCTGCGTGCGGTCACCACCTACCGACAATTCCAACTTGGAATGGAGGAAATCGAGTTCATGCGAAAGGTTTAGTCGTAGCCGGGCTCTCTTCGAGTCAGACGTAGAGAGCGAATTCTGTTTTTGGGCATTCAGCCGATAGGAGTCACCTATCTCCGCCAAATCCCAAAGCGAATCATCAAGACCGGACTGATAGGCTGTGGTATTGCTTTCCGAACTGTTGCGCTCGCGGCTACGTTTGAACAGTCCGTCGAAGAAAATCCTCGTTCGTTTATCAAGCTTTCCCTTTACCGCAATGCTTCCGTCCAGATCTTTCTTCACTGCCGTCGACAGGCTCTCCCCTTCGGAATAGTCATTGTAGGTATCCATAAAACTCTCCGAGCGTGAAGCGGACTCGTCCTTCTGTTTGCTGTATTTGTAACCGATGTCACCGGTCACTTCCATATCATTGATTTTACGCTTCCCGTAAGCCTGTGCCGACTTGTTGACAATGGAAGACAGACCGTTCGGCAAGTTATCCATATTGCCCTGTGCGGAGAATTCGCTCAGGTGCTTGCTATAGCCCGCTATGTCACCACCCAGTTGATAACGGTGTTTGGGAATAGTAACACCAGCCTTCAGGTTAGCGAACTTAATGTTCTTAATCTCCCGTTTGGTCTTCATATCCATCACGGTTTTTCGGTCTCCCGTATCCACTCCCAAAGCTTTGTCCCTATCAGACCGGTCATCATAGATTTTCACCTGTTCCAGTTCCGACACCGGCATGTTCTGCAAGGCGATATCCATGTTGGTGGCAAAGAACTGCTCTCCATTAAGCCGGACTTCCTGTATCCGTTTCCCTTGATACATCAGCTGTCCATTCTCAAAATAGACACCCGGAAGTTTGCGTACCAAATCCAGCAACACCGCCTCTTCCGACACCTTAAAAGCATCCGTATTGTATATCAGGGTATCACCGGACATAAACATCTTCTTCAACTCGGCAACCACCTGCACCTCTTCCATTGTAAGGGACTTGGGTTTTAAAACGAATTTTTCGATACCAGAACGACCAATCGTTACAGAAGCCCTTATCGTTTTTTCAATAGTTTCCATTCCTATATATGACACCCGAAACAATAGTTTAGGGCATTTTCCTTGCCAGTTCAGGACGTATGTACCACTTAAGTCGGTGACCGTACCATATACAAACGTTGTATCCGGCAAAGAAAACAATTGGAGTGTAGCACCAGGCAAATAGGTCTCTACTGAATCTTCATTCACCGTAAATACCTGTCCGACTTGAAACACATTATAAGGTTCCGTAATTTCAGTGATAGTCAACCGATTTTGCGCTTTTGCCATCACAACACAGCACCATAGCACCGGAAACATATATAGGAATGGAGTCTTCATTGCTTTAAGATTTATAATTCTCGTTGACATGCAAACCTACATATTCTTTTTGTCATCTCCAATTATATCTATGAATATTTCACATTATACCCACGGCTCTTTCATTTAAAAAGGCTTGTTTTTTCCAAAAAACATTATACAGGCAT
>CAVJRQ010000031.1:0-11066 GCA_963652075.1 Acutalibacteraceae bacterium | reverse complement strand
GTACATAGATTCGCCGTTCAAGTATTACTTTGAAGATTTGGGGCTGAGAAATGCCCGATTAGGATTCCGGCAAGTGGAACCGACCCATATGATGGAGAATATGCTTTACAACGAACTTCGTGCGATTGGGATGAAGGTGGATGTCGGACAGGTGTTTACCGAAGTAAAATCTGAGGATGGTTCCCGTCAACGCAAAGCGCTGGAAATAGATTTTGTGTGCAATCGTGGCTACGAACGGGTGTATATCCAATCCGCCTATGCGATGGAAACAGAAGAAAAGCGTGAACAAGAATTGGCCTCACTACGTAAACTTCGCGATGGTTTTCGCAGAATTGTAATTGTCAACGGGCTACAACCTACCTACATGAACGAAGAAGGCGTGTATATCATAAACCTTACGGATTTCTTACGCGACCCTGAGAAATTTATGGAGGAAAGACCATAAAGGGACACCGGGTTTCCGGACTGACCCGATAAGAATAACTTCGCAATCGTTAATAATGTGTATTTACACAAAATGAACGATTTGAAACAGGGAAAATCACAACTTCATCACCTTGCGGAAGCAACCGTCGAAGCCGGTGTCCAACCGTACTTCGTTTGCGAAGATGCCATAGACGCTGGCACCCGAGCCGGACATCGAGGCGTAGAGGGCACCGAGGTCATAGAGCCGTTGCTTGACGGCACCTATTGCTGGATGGACGCTGAACACGCTTTCCTCGAAGTCGTTGACCAACAACTCCCTCCATTCGCCGACGGGGAGGCCGACAATCTCACGGACGGAACGCAGCGGCTTGCGGGGCGTTACTTTGGAGAACGCCTCTCTGGTGGAGACGAACACGTCGGGCTTCACCACAGCCAGCCAGTAACCTTGCAACGAGAGCGTGACGGGGGAGAAGACGTTGCCTATCCCCCGGGCAAACACGGGCGTGTTGCGCACGAAGAAGGCACAGTCCGCCCCCAAACGGGCGGAAAGTTCCTCCAGCCGACTGTCCGTGAGGCGAAGGTGGAACTGGTCGTTGAGCAGTTTCAGCATGAACGTAGCGTCCGCCGAACCGCCACCCATGCCGGCTCCCGTAGGAATCTGTTTCTGCAGGTAGACGCGGATCGGCGGCAGACGGAACTCTTCCTTCAGTAGCCGGTAAGCCTTCACAATCAGGTTGTCCGACGGGTCGCCCTCAATAGGGATGCCGTTGCAGTGGAGCTCAAGCTCGCTGCCGTCGCCCGTCGGGTCTGTCAGCGGCCCCACCTCCAGCGCGTCTTCCAACGGGATAGGGTAGAACACCGTCTCCAGGTCGTGGTATCCGTCGGGACGTTTTGCGGTAATGTTCAGCCCCAGGTTTATCTTTGCGTTAGGAAATACAATCATAGCTCCTTGATTCGTTTTTCTGTCAACTCCTTCACCTTCACCGTTCCCTTTATTTCAGCCAGCCGCACCGGCTGCCCCAGTCCTCCATCACCCGGTCGCGCCACTTGGCTGTCGTGGCGGCACCTTGGCAGCTGCCTCCCTGAGGAGCGTATTGTGCAGGGTCTGCGAGGTCTGTCCACCAGGTCGCCCCAAGCGCATAGTCCGTGGCGTGCCGTTTCCCGGGGAAGAGGTTCTCCACGTAGAGTTGGCCGCTTTGGGCGGGGAAGCCTTCGATGTCAGCCTCGATGGTGTAGTTGATGACACCGGTCTTGTAGGTGGCGTAGCGGCACATGTACTGACCTTTGCCGAGGTAGTAGACCGGCCAATGCTGCTTGTCCACGGTGAGGAGTCCCACTTCGTTGGCCGTACCGGACGACCAACGGGCCTTCACCACGGGATACTCGCCTTCCTTCAGCTCGGGACCCTTGAAACGCCATTCCACGATGCCGTCGCGCTGGATGGTGTCGTTGGCAGTGGTGGGACGGGTGAATATCCGGCGTGAACTGTACGTAATCTTCTCGAACTGTCCGCCCCACGACTCCTTCTCGGGGTTGGACGGGTCACCGTCCATCATGTAGAGCAGGGTGGGCGTGTCGCCCAGCTTGGGCCGTCCCTCCAGATAGTTGTAGAAGTCCGCGCCCAGATGACCGGCACCTTTCACGTAAGCCTCATAGAACCCGGCATGGAACGGCCCGTTGTCGCGGCTGTTGGCGATGAAGCCGCGGTAGGACTCGTTGTTCTCGATGAACCACAGGTTGGGGAAGTGCTCCACAATGTAGCAGTAGCTTGGCAAGCTCCACTTCTTGTTCGGACCGCCTATCCAGTGAATCCTTATCTTCGAGGCTATCTCCGGAGCGTCGTGCAGCGCCTGCGCCACATCGTCCAGTCCGCCCCACACCAAAAGGTACAGCGGTCGCGGGTCTTCTCTCTTGGCGCACTTGATAATCCAGTCGGAACCTTCGGTGGCGGTAGAGTAGCCGCACATCGGTGCCGCGCCATGCCTGCCCTGCTTGGCGATGGATCGCAGATAGTCCGGCGAAGGCCATCCCTCGGCATGCTTTCGCAGCACGGGCAGATCCTGCTCGTAGAGACCGATCATGCGCACGATTTCGGACTTGTTGCCGTCACCGTAGGAGGGTGAGGAGACAAGCCCCTCGCAGTCGAACTCGTTGCAGTAGAGCAGGTAGTGCATCATCGACTGGTTGTCGTCCGGGTCGGTGCCGCCGATATCGGTGGAGATAAGTATGCGCGAACGCTCTTTCAGCGACTGGGGGCCGTGCGGGTTCTGTGCCGACGTCCATGTACACAGGGCACACAGCAGAGGGATGACGAGGAATGTTCTTTTCATTGTCTTTAGTTGTTTAGTGTTACCGGTATTGATTCTTACGGGTGACAAAGATAATTTTTATCCCGTGACAGGGCAAGCCCTTGCGAAGGAAAATGCCCGGTCAGAGAAAAAGTTTTTTCCAGTCAGGCGGAAAATATTCCAAACTTAGACCAATTAGTATAAGTATTTGGACATAATGTACACACGTGGCATCCCAACAATATTTATCTTTGCAGTGATTCAAATCATAAAACGAGAAACCATGAATACATTAAAGAAACTGATTGCCGTGTCGTGCCTGGGTGCGTGCTGCCTCTCCAACGGAGTGGGACGGACACCCTACAAGATATGGTACAGCACCCCTGCCATCTATTGGGAGGAGGCTCTGCCCGTGGGAAACGGACGCATTGCCGCCATGGTGTTTGGCAACCCTGCGCACGAAGTGCTGCAACTGAACGAGGAGACCGTCTCCGCCGGTTCGCCTTACCAAAACTACAACAAGGAAACCCGTGCCGCGCTGCCGGAGATGCGGCGGCTCATCTTTGAGGGACGCAACGACGAAGCCCAGAAGATGGCGGAGACCAAGCTGCTGTCGCAGGTGGGCAACGAGATGCCTTACCAGACCGTCGGCAGCCTGCACATCCGCTACGACGGAGAACGCAAGGTGACGGACTACTACCGCGACCTGGACATAGACAAGGCCGTTGCCACCACACGCTACAAGGTGGGCGACGTAACCTACGAACAGGAGACCTTCGCCTCGTTTACCGACCAGCTGATTATCGTCCACATCCAAGCCTCGAAGCCGAAGGCCATCAACTGCGACCTCTTCTTCGACACGCCGATGGCGGACCCCAAGCGCAGCGTCTCCGCCAAGAAGGTGCTCCGCCTGGAAGGTATGACGGAAGGCACTAAATATTTCCCGGGAAAAGTACACTACTGCGCCGACCTGCAGGTGAAGAACCGGGGCGGAAAGGTGGTAGCTGCCGACACGTTGCTCCAAGTGAAAGAGGCCACCGAGCTGACCCTCTATATCGCTATGGCCACTAACTTCGTGAACTATAAGGACATCTCGGCAGACCCCTACCAGCGTACGGCCGCCTACCTCCGTAACGCGTCGAAAGACTACAAGAAAGCCAAGGCCGCCCACATCTCCGCTTACGGGAAGCAGTTTAACCGCGTCAGCCTCGACCTCGGAGAGACCGATCAGGTGAAGAAGCCGATGGACCAACGCCTGAAGGAGTTCAACACGGCTTTCGACCCGCACATGGTGGCACTCTACTTCCAGTACGGACGTTACCTGCTCATCTCCAGCTCGCAGCCCGGATGCCAACCCGCCAATCTGCAGGGCAAGTGGAACAGGAAGACGAAGCCGGCATGGTGCTGCAACTATACGACCAACATCAATACCGAGATGAACTATTGGCCCGCGGAGGTGACGAACCTGGCCGAGCTGCACGAACCCCTGATGCAGATGATTCGTGAGCTGAGCGAGAACGGTGCGGAAGCCGCCCGCGAAATGTACGGTTGCCGGGGTTGGGTGCTCCATCACAACACGGACTTGTGGCGTATGACGGGAGCCGTAGACCGTGCCTATTGCGGACCGTGGCCCGTGTGCAACGCATGGTTCTGCCAGCACGTGTGGGACCGTTACCTCTTCTCGGGAGACAAGCAATACCTGAAGGAGTCTTATCCGATACTCAAGAGCGCCTCCCAGTTCTTCGTCGACTTTCTGGTGCGCGACCCGAATACGGGATACATGGTGGTCACTCCCTCCAACTCGCCGGAGAACTCGCCGAGATGGATTCAGAAGAAAGCCAACCTGTTTGCCGGCATCACGATGGACAACCAGCTGGTGTTCGACCTCTTCTCCAACACCGTTGAGGCGGCGAAGACCTTGGGACTGGACGAGCAGTTCTGTGACACGCTGAAGAACCTCAGACGCCAGTTGCCCCCCATGCAGGTGGGACAATACGGACAACTGCAAGAGTGGTTCGAGGATTGGGACAACCCCGACGACCACCACCGCCACATCTCCCATCTGTGGGGCTTGTATCCCGGTTACCAGATTTCGCCCTATCGCTCGCCCGTGCTTTTCGAGGCGGCACGCAACACGCTGATACAGCGCGGCGACCCTTCCACGGGCTGGTCCATGGGATGGAAGGTCTGCTTCTGGGCACGTATGCTCGACGGCGACCACGCCTATAAGTTGATAAAGAACCAACTCTCGTTCGTCAGCCCTACGGTGCAGAGCGGACAAGGGGGCGGCACATACCCCAACCTGTTCGACGCGCATCCGCCATTCCAGATAGACGGAAACTTCGGCTGCACCGCCGGCATTGCGGAAATGCTGGTGCAGAGCCACGACGGATCGGTGCATTTGCTCGCTTCGTTGCCCGGTGAGTGGAAGCAAGGCACAGTGGAAGGTCTTCGTGCCCGTGGCGGCTTCGTCATCGAGCGTATGGCGTGGGAGAACGGCCACCTCTCCGAGGTGACCATCCGATCGACGGTAGGAGGCAATCTGCGTCTGCGCAGCTACGACCGGCTGACCTGCGACCAGGAAAAGCTGACTCAGGTGAAGGCTGGTGAACCCAATCCCAACCCTCTCTTCGTGCAGCAACAAATCGCCCGTCCGATGATTAGCGAGAAAGCGCCGTTGAGAGGCGTAGATCTAAAGGAAAGCTACCTCTATGACTGCCCGACGGAAGCCGGAGAAACGTTGACATTGAAGGCAGTACAGTAACCGTTGTCGTTCCTTCTTGAAGGGATTACGGATTTTTCAACGGCTGGTTAACGGGGGTCAATGGCGGGTTAACAGAATAATTGCCACCGGGTTTTCGGACTGACCCAGAAAAATGAGCCTATCTTCGACAGTTCTCGAAGATAGGCTCATTGGCTATTCCAACCAGTCCCACGGTCAACCAGTCCAACAAACCGTCAAGGTTCGCTTCATTACTCCTTGACGACAGTGACACCCTCGGGTGCGTCTACCGTCGTCGTGATTTTTCCGTCCTTTTCCTTTTGGTGCCGTACGCGAATGATTCCCTGCGGAGTGGGGAAAGTCCCTTCCGCCCACTCCAAATCGCCCAAGTGCGGAGTGACGCGGATGCGTTTACATCCGGGTTCCATTATCTCGATGCCAAGGATATGGCGCGTCATCCATGGAGTGGGGCCGGAGGCCCAGCCATGACACAGACTGTGCCGATAACTGGGATAGCAATAGTCTCCGTAATCTCCGTGGATGTCCTTCTTGCCCGTAGGCGTGAAATCGTCGATGCGACCCGCATTCTCCGTCCAGTCGAGATTGAAGTCCTCCCAGAAGGTGGTCGCGCCGAGGCGCAACATGCCGCCCCAGAACCGGCGGATGATGTCGATGGCCTGTTGGTAATTGTTCCCTTGTGCCAACGCCTCCAACATGTAATAACCATAGAAGGTGGAAAATCCTTTGGCTCCTCCCGTCAGTATCACATCTTCGCAAGCCTCCTTGGCATCCATCTGACCGGCAAGGGTCATCAGCGCTGCTGCCTGTTTCAGTCCGTTAGGGGACATCCTTATTTGCTCTATCCGTTGGCTGACGCGTTCGCATCTTGCCGCATACTCTTTCTCGTTCAACAGGTTGCAGAGCTTTTCCGCATCGGCCATGGCCCAGCAGAGCAAAGCCCTGTAGCCCGCTTCCACGCCCTGTTTGTTTGGTGTTGACGGCCAGTCGAGGAAACGCCATTCGGCCAAGTTTTCCGTACCGTCCTCTGCCACGCAAGCGTCGATGCGGTCTATCACGCCCTTGATGTAGTCCCGGTGCTTCTCGATGAAGGCTCTGTTGCCGTTGTGCATGTACCATTCATACTGTATAATCAGGTACCACATGGAGTAAGAGCTCATGTTGTTGAGCCATTTAGGTAGGGGAAACTGCTTGCAGGCCAAATCGATACTCTTGTCAACGATGTCATTGAACCCGAATACGGCCTGTATGGTGGCCACTTCGGGGTGCATGTCTCCCAGCCATACGAGGCGGTCGCGCTTGATGCCGTCCCACAGGTATTCCTGCATGTTGAGGTGAACGGTGTAGGCTCCCGTCATCCAAATCCGGTTGAGGAGACTGTCGCTGCAATGGAACGATCCCAGATAGGGAATGTCGCGGTAGCGGAAGACGGCGGATGCCTCTTTGATGTGTACGTTGCTGTTGGCTTGCAACAGGTCGATGCGTACAAAACGGAAACCCGTATGGCCTATTTCTATCTTTCCTTCGCGAGGAATCTCCACTACCATGTCACGTATGGCATGGTCGTTGGTGGAGTATTTCTTCTCGTTTTGCGCACTTAGCAACTCGCTGCAGGTCTCTTCCACGGACTCGCCAAAACGGATGCGCACCGCGGAGCCCCCACGTTTGCCGGACGGACCCATAATCAGTTTCAGTCCGCCGTGTAGCTCACGCCCGTAATCCAGAATGATGGAGGCCGTGTCTTTTCCGGTCTGCATCTTGCAAGTGCCTGTCCGCACCATTTCCGCCTGTCCGTCACTGACGGTAAGCAACCGCTCGGCGTTCACCACCGCCGTGTCGCTGCTGGTCCACACGATTCGTGTGGGGGCGAGATACACTTGCGACAGTTCGTCCGTGCGGTACGAATGGTTTCCGTCTTCCCAAACGGGAGGCAGTTGGGTCTGTGCTGTCGTGGAGACGGTCAGCAATCCTACGATGCCGACCGATAATGTCTTGCGAAATGTCATTTGCTTGAATCTATTAGTGGTTTGCAGTCAATGTAAACTTGTCCAGGTCGGGTGCCCAACCGAAATTGTTGCCCATGCGGATGGTGTTGCGTCCGGCTTTCAGACGGACGGTATGCTGAAGGGTGGCCACGGAACCGTTGCTGTCCGGTGCCAGGAAAGAGAATTTCTCGCCATTGACCCATACCTCCAGCTTGCGCTCTTTGTCGCAACTGTAATAAACGGTAAGGGTGTACGTGCCGCCCGTTTTGCTGTATACGTCGTCCCATTCGGCATAGTTCTCCTCCCGGCCTCCGACATGGCTCACTTTCATCTTGCCCGAACAGTTGTCGTCCGGCAGATAAAGGACTGGCTTGGACTGCTTGCCCAAGTCGTCGAAGCACGGCAGGAAAGCACATTCCGCTTCATATTCGGTGCGTTCGGTCCGCTCCTTGCCGGTTAGTCTCCAAATCTTCACGCTGTGAGGTGCCACCGTCTCGGTGATGGCATCTTCCACCTTTCCCAAATCTTTCTGGCTGATGAGGTCTCTCACGGCAACTTTGCCCTTCAGCTCCAGTAGCGACAAGGGGACATGAAAGCGGCAAACCGTGTCCGACGGATTGTACAGTGCCACTGCCCGGACGTTTCCCCTGAGTTCCTCAAGGTCCTTCACCAACACGTAACCCTCGTTCTCGTGCTGAACCACGGATGCCTGGATGGCCAACGGGTCTTGGTTCAGGGCAATCAGCTCCTTGTTCTTCAGCAAGCGGAGCGAAGCCTCGGGGATGGTGTTCATGTCGCATCCTATCAGCAGGGGCGAGCAGAGCATGCACCACATGCCGAAATGCACCTCCTCTTCGTTAGGCTTCAGTCCACGGCCTATCTCCAGCATGTCCATGTCGTTGAAATGTCCGCCTCCGGCGTAGGCCGACAGATAAAGGTTCTTTCTGATGATGTTCTTGACGGAGTTCCAGTTGGGACGGATGTCCTCGCTGATGCGCCACGAACGAGCCAGCCGTTTGGCCCATGTGCCGGGGAACGCCCAGCGGCAGATGTTGATGGAAACGTCGGTACGGCCCGTACGTGCGATAGCCTCGCAGATGGCTGTGTATCTCTTCTCTTCATCGAGCCCCAAGTCACGGGCTCCGCAATAGTCTATCTTGATGAAGTCGTAGTTCCACTCCCGGAGGTAGAGGTCCATGTCCTGCTGTTCGTGTCCGTAGAGTCCGGAGCCCACTCCGTTGGCATCGTTGTCATAGATGGAGCCGCACGTGTTGTCGCCCGCATCCGAATAGATGCCTGCCCGAAGTCCGAGGGAATGGATGTAGTCCGAGACCACGCGCATTCCGTTGGGGAACCGCTCGGGGTGGGCGTGCATCAGTCCCGTGCTGTCCCGGTAGCCGAAGAAGCCGTCGTCTACGTTGATGTAGTGGTAGCCCACCTCCTTCAGCCCGTGGCGCACCAAGGCATCCGCCTGGCTCTTTATCAACTCTTCGTTGATGTTTACGTGGTAGGTATTCCACGAACTCCATCCCATCAGTGGCTTTTCGTGTGCGTTCTGGGCAGCGAGAGGCGACAGGAGTATGGTTAGGCACGCTGCTGAAAGTTTGCGTTTTAGTGTCATTCTTTTCGATTTTTAAGGCGTGAAACGGACAACCGTCGGGAGAGTGTTTCCCTTGGCCGTCAGCCGCAAAGATAACAAATTCCCCTCCAATCCGCCTGTTTTTTCTTGCGCACTTTTTTTGAACATTGGTGACGGGTGGTTATCTTTGCGCAGTGAATAATAACTTAAAACTGATAGCATGATTATGAGAATGAAACATTTACCGATTCTGTTGTTGGCGGGAGCGTTCATCCTTGGCACTGCCGACGCTTTTGCCGGGAAACCCAAGAAGAAAGAAGTGCTGGAGGCGATGCGCAGGGCGAACGACTATTTCATGACCAAGAATAGCGATCCCGGGAAGTCCATCCCGTATCCTTCACGCCACAAGTCCTACGAATCGAACCTTTGGACGCGGGCATACTACTACGAAGGTTTGTTCGAACTGTGGAAAGTAGACCCGCAGCAACGCTATATCGACTATGCGCTGGACTGGGGAAACAAACACGACTGGCAGCTGCGCGGATCCAACAAAGGACCGGTGCGCAATGCGGACAACCTCTGTGCCGGACAGGCTTACCTTTTCCTCTATGAACAGGACCCGGCCAAACCGGAACGGTACATCAAAGGCATCAAGACCGCTATCGATGCCATGATGGCGACCGACAAGATTGACGACTGGCATTGGATTGACGCGGTGCAGATGGCAATGCCTATCTTTGCGCAGTTGGGCAACATCACGGGTGACAAGGCTTACTACGAGCGTGCCTACGAGATGTACCGCTTCACCAAGCTGAAACATGGCGAGAACGGACTCTTCAATCCCGTGGATGGACTGTGGTGGCGCGATGCCGACTTCGACCCTCCCTACAAAGAGCCCAACGGCAAGGACTGCTACTGGTCGCGCGGCAACGGCTGGATTGTGGTGGCAATGGCTCGCATGCTCGACCTTCTGCCTGCTGACGAACCCCACCGTGCGGAGTACGCCGAGATGCTGACGGGCATGTGCAAGGCCCTGGTACCGTTGCAGCGCAAGGACGGTTTCTGGAACGTCAGTCTCGAAGACCCCAACAACTACGGAGGCAAGGAACTCTCGGGCACTGCCATGTTCGTCTACGGCATGGCCTACGGAGTGAACCACGGCCTGCTCAACAAGAAAGAGTTTGCCCCCGTCATCTACAAGGCTTGGAACGCCATGGTGAACGACTGTCTGCACTCCAACGGTTTCCTCGGCTATGTGCAGGGTACGGGCAAGGAGCCGAAAGATTCGCAGCCTGTGACCTACGACCGTATACCGGACTTTGAGGACTACGCCTTGGGTGCGTTCCTGATGGCAGGAGCGGAGGTATACAGGATGAAGTAATACATTCCAATACGTACCAATTCCAAAGCGTGTGCTTCACCGGTGCAGACCGTGAGGCACACGCTTTGGGTTTATACGCCGTTCCCGGCAAAGGACGTATCCTTGCAAAGGTAACGGAGGGGGAGATTATTCGTTTATCACCTCCAAGTAGAAGCTGAACGGGCGGAATCCGTCGTTACAACTGATCATCGCGCTCAGGGGATTCTTCATCCAACCGTCGTAGAAGTTCCCCTCGCCACGGGCCAAAGACTCCACGAACTCCTTCATTGTGTGCCATGCGGACGGACACATCCCGTCGGGCTGCTTGCCGTCGACCGACACCCATTGCTGGCCTTCCCTCACGTCGCAGGCGTGCTCAATCGGGTTCTCGTACATCGCCATCAGGTCTTTGTACTCCGTCTGGCGAATGGCTGTGATTCTTACCTTGTACATGTTCATCCGGTATTTTCGTTCTTCGTCCGTTGTCTTCTCAGTGGCAAATCGGGTTACCGTTAGCTCCACAAAAGTACTTGATTTTTATTTTGCCGCTTTATATTGTGGCCGCAATTTGGCGTAATCGCACGGCTCTTTCATTTAAGTTAGAAAAGAAGACATAATGCCCCTTACCCGGCTTGTTGTAAATCGGGCAAATTATTGTTTCTGTATGACAGATAGTTACGCCGTTGTC
>CAVJRQ010000030.1:0-22742 GCA_963652075.1 Acutalibacteraceae bacterium | reverse complement strand
CTCTCCTCGCTGATGCGAGTGCCAAAGCCTCCTGCTAAAAGTACTACTTTCATAGGATGGGTATAAAGTAAGTATATAAAGTATTTTGTTGTCGATTTAAATGGTCACAGGAGAGCCACAGGGGCAGGTACCTGACCCACTCACATTTTAATGCATAATGCATAATTTTTTTTGGGGGGCGTGGAGGTGCGGATGAAGAAGTCGGGCTGCTGTCGGGCTGGTAGAGGACTATCTGGGAGACCATGTTGCCCCGTCCGATTTTCTACACTTCTTTACCTCTGAATCAGCCTTCCTGTCTGACTCAGCAACGTGGTTGCCCTTTGGAGAAACTTGTTTCTCGTCGGCTGTAGAAGAAGAATCCGTACCATCCGGTTGCATAAATCCATCTCTACTTTATGTCTTTCGCCGCAGCCATACAAGGCCGTTGCGGAGGCACTGTCGTTTCCTTACTGTTGTTCATGTTTCTAATCGCATATATAAATGGTGTCGGGTTTGTCGTCTGACACCGGCTTCCTTATTATTTTACATTCGCGGCCACCTTTATCGTCAATGGTACAAACGCACGGCAAAGATAAAGCATTTACTTGGATTACACACTACCCCCCCCCCCACACTTTTTTTTACCATTAGTTGTCATTAATTGCCCAAGCCAACGTAAGTACTTACCCAAGCCAACGTAAGTACTTTCATCGGCCATCGTAAGTACTTACATCGGGCAACGTAAGTACTTACGTTTTTCGGCTTGCTTTTCTTGTTGATTTTGGACGCTGATTCCGTGGATTGTGTGGCATCGGACGCTCTCTTTTATGAACGGAAAGAGTTGAGGATGCCAAAAAGGCGGGTTCTTTTTCGTTATTTGTCAAAAAGAGGTAACTTTGCAGCCGAAATAAATGCTGAAGAAGAAGATGACAGGATACATTTCGGACGACTCACGTAAAGTGACGACTCATCGCTTGTTTGAAATGAAACAGCGTGGCGAGAAAATCTCCATGCTTACCTCATACGACTACACCACCGCTCAGATTGTTGACGGTGCCGGAGTGGACGTGATTCTGGTGGGTGATTCCGCCTCCAACGTCATGGCCGGAAACGTGACGACTCTGCCCATCACGCTCGACCAGATGATTTATCATGGCAAGTCCGTGGTGCGTGGCGTCAAACGCGCCTTGGTGATTGTGGACATGCCTTTCGGCTCTTATCAGGGAAACGAGATGGAAGGTCTCGCTTCCGCCATCCGCATCATGAAGGAGAGCCATGCCGACGCGTTGAAACTGGAAGGCGGCGAGGAGGTAATCGATACGGTGAAGCGCATCATCTCCGCCGGCATTCCCGTGATGGGGCACCTCGGTCTGATGCCGCAGTCCATCAACAAATACGGCACCTACACGGTGCGCGCCAAGGATGAGGCGGAGGCGGAGAAACTCGTCAAGGACGCGCACTTGCTGGAAGAAGCCGGATGCTTCGGACTGGTGCTGGAAAAGATTCCCGCAGCCTTGGCGGAGCGGGTAGCCAAAGAACTGAGCATCCCGGTGATTGGCATCGGTGCCGGTGGCGGCGTGGACGGTCAGGTGCTCGTCATTGCGGACATGCTGGGCATGACAAAAGGTTTCAGTCCCCGCTTCTTGCGCCGCTATGCGGACTTGAACGAGGTGATGACCAACGCCATCGGCCGGTATGTGAAGGACGTGAAAGATTGTGACTTTCCCTCCAAGGACGAACAATATTGACGCTCCCGTAATAATAAGGTATGGAACTCGCCCCGTCTGTCTCGGCAAATGGGGAGAACCCGAAATAAGAGAACAATGAACACTGCCCAGTTGTGGTCGCCTAACTTCAGACGCATAAGCCTTGCGAACTTTCTGTTGTCGACCGCCTTGTACATGCTTTGGCCCGTGTTGCCGCTATGGATTATGCGACGCTACGACGTGAGCCCGTTGTGTGCCGGAGGCATCGTCGCCTCGTTTGGCTTGGCTGTCTACCTCTCCGGGCCGATTGTCTCTTACCTTGTCGATACGTTCAGACGGAAAACCGTTTGTCTGCTGGGTATGTTGGCGGTGGCGCTGACTACCGCCGGCTACGTTTTCGTGCAGAGCCTCGTCCTTATTCTCGTCCTGCGCCTGTTGCAGGGTATGATGGCAGGATTGAGCTCGATGGCCTCCGGCGGAACGTTGGTGATAGACATCTCCCAGTCGCCCTACCGCACGGTGGCCAACCTCGTTTACAGCTGGAGCGCACGGTTGGGTTTGGCGGTGGGGCCGTTCGTTGGACTGATTCTTCAGGACTATTTCCCGCTGCAAACCATCCTGCTCGTTTCCGTAGGCTTGAGTGCGGTGGCTCTTGGACTGGTCTTTTTGCTGCACATCCCCTTTCGGGCTCCCTTGGCTCCGCCCCTGTTCTCGTTGGATCGTTTCCTGCTCTCCAACGGTTGGCTGATGTATGTCAACCTGTTGTTCATCGCTGTGCCTACGGGCATATTGCTCGGAATGATTCAATCGTACGTTTTCTTCGGTGTGCTGATGGTCGGTTTCCTGTTTGCCATCCTGGCGTTGCGCTTTGTCTTCACCGATGCGGACATCCGATCCGAAGTGGTGAGCGGACTCATCCTCTACGGCTGTGCCATGTTGCTGCAAATCTCCCATCACAAAGAGATGGCTTTCTACACCTCCGCCATTTTGGTGGGACTGGGTCTCGGGCTCATACTGCCCAAGCTGCAATACTTCTTCATCGAACTCTCCGAACACTGTGAACGCGGATCGGCCAACAACATGTACTATTTAGGTTGGGAACTCGGCATTGCCGTAGGCTTCTTCGTAGGATTCGGCTGCATAGCGGACTCGTGGATGAAGTCGACCACCTACGGCTACCTGGTTGTGCTGACGCTCTTGATAGTTGCCCTCGGTCTCTACCTGTTGATTGTTCATCCTTGGTTCATGAGGCACAAACGCAGATAGATTCCGCTAAGTACAAGTATTCATCACGGCTATTAAACTCCGGAGGTCAGAGGACTGACGTTGTGGAAACCCCTAACTCCTCCATTCCCTTGATAAGGTATTCCCGTTTCAAATCAGCGGGCTTCAGCGTCTGTTGGCCGTAAGTCAGCAGGTCGATGTCGATGTGGATAAGTCCGTTGGCCTTGTCCTTGGGCGGTTGGGCGCATGCGTCCTCTATCGTTTTCAGCAGACTTTTCACTTCCGCTTGCGGCAACGGGGTGCGTAACACCGCCGTTTGGTTGGTGAAGAGACTCGGATTGCTCATCCCGATGGGTGCGGTGCGCAGTGGGGTAGAGAAGCGGATGTCGGGGAAGTGACCGCACAGCAGTGCCCTTGCCTTTGTCAGGTTCAGTGAGGCATCCGTGTTGGAGCCGAGCGATAGGATGCAGCGTTCTTTTTTTTGCATGACGACTTGGTTTCTGCCGCAAAATAAGGACAAATGCTCCAATCCTCAAAATCTTTCCATTATCTTTGCAACGTGATAACAAACGGATTACTATGAAATTTATCGGAATTATTCCTGCAAGATACGCTTCCACCCGTTTCCCGGCGAAACCGCTGGCGATGTTGGGTGGGAAGAGCGTGATACAACGGGTGTATGAACAGGTGAAGAAGT
This sequence comes from Acutalibacteraceae bacterium, assembly GCA_963652075.1. GTDB lineage: Bacteria > Bacteroidota > Bacteroidia > Bacteroidales > Bacteroidaceae > Phocaeicola_A. The sequence goes on along the minus strand of CAVJRQ010000030.1, from coordinate 19,136 downwards.
CACTGGACGAAGTCTATGTAGCGACGGATAATGACCTGATTAGAGACGCGGTGCTCGGATTCGGCGGTAAGGTGGTGATGACCTCCGTCAACCACCGCAGCGGGACGGACCGCTGCTACGAAGCCTATTGCAAAGTGGGCAGCGGCTACGATGTGGTGGTCAACATCCAGGGCGACGAACCCTTTATCCAACCCTCGCAGATAGAGGAACTGAAACATTGCTTCGACGATGCGTCCACGCAGATAGCCACTCTGGCGAAACCTTTCCGCGAGGCGGACGGCAAAGAGGCCCTGTTCAACCCCAACTCGCCGAAAGTGGTGATGGACAAGGAGCGTCGGGCTCTCTACTTCAGTCGCTCCGTCATTCCCTATGTGCGCAACGCCGAACCAACGGAATGGTTGAAGCACCATACCTATTACAAACACATCGGGCTCTACGCTTACCGTGCCGACACGTTGCGCGAAGTGACCTCGATTCCGCAGTCGCCGTTGGAACTGGCCGAGTCGCTGGAGCAACTGCGGTGGCTCGAAAACGGCTATGTCATCAAAGTCGGCATCACGGAGATAGAGACCATCGGCATCGATACACCGGAAGACTTGGCCAAGGCGGAACAGTTCTTGAAAGACCATGCTGAATAGAACCCAACAACCGCCCTTGAACGAGGTGGGCATGGCGGAGATACCCTTGCCCGAGAAGCGGACGCTGGCCAACGGAATCCTCTTGAACCTGTTTAACACGACCGACGAGGAGGTGCTGCGGCTCGACATCCAGATGGACGGAGGCGGACTGTGGTTTCAGTCGCAACCCCTCCAGGCTCTGTTCGTCAACCGTATGCTGCAGCAGGGAACCGGCCGTTACGACTCGAAGCGAATCGCCGAGCGGCTGGACTATTACGGAGGGTGGCTGGACGTTGTCACTTCGGCCAAACAGGCATACGTGACGCTCTATTCGCTAAGTAAATACTTCCCGCAACTGCTCGAACTGCTCCGTTCCATGCTGACGGAACCCCTCTTCCCCGAGAAGGAACTGGCGGTAGCCGTCGAACGCGAAAGGCAACAGTTCAAGGTGAACTGCAAGAAGGTGGACGTGCAAGTCCGCAAAGCGTTCCGCAGGGGGCTTTTCGGTCCGGACTATCCATGCACCAAATACGCCGAATTGGAAGACTATGACCGTCTGCGGCGTGAGGCGTTGGTGACGTTTCACCGACAGTTCTATCATTCGGGTAACTGCACGCTCTATCTGTCAGGCAAGGTGACACCGGAGTCCATTCGCTTGGTGGAACAGACCTTTGGCGATGAACCTTGGGGCGAAACCTCTTCCGTTCGGCACGACTATGTGCGCGAACCCGTCACTACGGTGCGGAAACGGATTGACGTGACGTGCGAACAGGCTGTGCAGAGCGCCGTCAACATGGGCTTCATTGCCGTGGATGCCAAGCATCCCGACTTTCAGAAGTTGCGGGTCTTGACCTCCGTGTTTGGCGGCTACTTCGGCAGCCGGCTGATGAAGAACATTCGTGAGGACAAAGGCTACACCTATGGCATCGGTGCCGGACTGCAGGTCTTCCCCGGTTGCAGTGTGCTTTTCGTTAACACGCAGACCGCCAACGAATGTGTCGAACCGCTCATTCGGGAAGTCTACGTCGAGATGGGCCGCTTGTGCAACGAACCGGTACCCGAGGCGGAATTGATGATGGTGAAGAACTATGTGACGGGCGAACTGTGCCGAACCTACGAAGGACCGTTCTCTCCGGCCGATGCCTACATCTACATCAATTCCCATTCGCTGCCCGAAAGTTTTCTCACGGATACGGCGCATACGTTGCGTAGTGTTACGGCACGGGAACTGCAGGAAGTGGCACGTCGCTATTTCGTCCCCGAAAGGGTGGTGGAGGCAGTCGCAGGGCCGCTCAAATAGTAAAAACACCTAAAAAGCGAAAGAAATATTGATGACTTCGCGGCGGAAACAAATTATTGTTCTAACTTTGTGATGCTTCAAAGAAAGGGGGGGCTTGTGAGTGTCCTCCGCGGAGAATACGTTGTTAGGCATAGGCTTATCGCCATGCCGCTTACATGATAAAAACTGAATTGACGATTATGAAAAAGATATTATTACGAGGTGGCCTTGTTCTCTCCCTGTTTATCTCCGCCCAGGCAATGGCGCAGATAAACATAGGTAACTACACCTTCAAGGACGGCAGTGTCTACACCGGTGAACTGAAGGGTAAAAGACCCAACGGGAAAGGACGTACCGTCTTCAAAAACGGGAATGTCTACGAGGGTGAGTACGTGAAGGGTAAACGCCAGGGACACGGAGTCTTCATCTTCCCCGACGGGGAGAAGTATGACGGCAACTGGTTCCAGGACCAACAACATGGCGTGGGAACCTACTACTTCAACAACAATAACCGCTATGAAGGGTTGTGGTACGCTGACTATCAACACGGGAACGGTACAATGTACTACTACAACGGCGATGTGTACGAGGGCGACTGGGTGCGCGACCAACGCGAAGGCCACGGTGTCTACACCTGGAAGAACGGCGCCAAGTACGATGGCGAATGGGAGAAGGACAAGAAGAACGGAACCGGCACGTTCGACTGGAACGACGGCACCGTTTACAAGGGCTCGTGGAAGAACGACATGCGTCAGGGCGAAGGCGTGTTCCACTACTCCAACGGGGATGAATACGTGGGCTCGTGGAAGCAGGACATGCAACACGGCAAGGGCGTATACAAGTTCCATACGGGTGACGAGTACGAGGGCGACTACAATATGGGTGAACGCACCGGCGAAGGTGTGTACAAGCATAAGAACGGGGATGTCTACACCGGCCATTTCAAGAATGGCGAACAGGATGGCGTAGGTACCTTCAAATGGGCCAACGGCTCGGTGTACGAAGGCAGTTGGGTGAACAGCCAACGCGTAGGAAAAGGCAAGTATACCTGGACGAATGGTGACGTTTACGAAGGCGACTGGAAGGACGACCTGCCCGACGGCGAAGGCACTCTGACCCATGCTGACGGCTCCTATTACAAAGGCTCTTTCGCAAAAGGAAAGAAGGACGGCAAGGGCGTGCTGGTGGAGAAGGACGGACTGCGCTACGAAGGCTTCTTCAAGCAGGACATGAAGCATGGGCCTTTCGTGGAGACTGATGCCGACGGCCAGGTGGTGCGTCGCGGAACATTCAAGTACGGCAAGTTCGATAACACGGGCAAATAACCGACGGTTTCTTAACCCCATAAAACAGACAATGATGATAAATTTGGAAAGCCTTACCGCCGAAGTCAGACAGCTGGCGGTGACGACAGGCGCGTTTCTGCGCGAAGAACGGACGAGATTCCATCGCGAGCGTGTGCAGGAAAAGAAATCGCACGACTACGTCTCTTACGTGGACAAAGAGTCCGAACGGCGTATCGTGGCACGACTGAGTGAACTGCTTCCCGAGGCGGGATTCATCGCCGAGGAGGGGAGTGGCAGTCTGCACGATGAACCCTATTGCTGGGTAGTCGACCCGTTGGACGGCACCACGAACTTCATTCACGACAACGCTCCCTATTGTGTCAGCATCGCCTTGCGCAACCGGGAAGAAATCCTCCTTGGTGTGGTCTACGAAGTCTGCCGCGACGAGTGCTTTTGGGCATGGAAAGGTAGTCGGGCTTACCGTAACGGCGAGGAGATTCACGTCTCTTCGGTGTCCACGCTCAACGAATCGTTCATCGAACTCGGATTTCCCTATGACGCTGAACGCTATCGGCCGTTTGTGACCGAACTCGTGCGGAATCTTTATGGCCGTGTGTGCGGACTTCGGCTCGAAGGCGCTTGTGCCGCGGAATTGTGCTACATCGCTTGCGGACGCTTCGAAGCCCGAATTGAGGGACTGTTGGGTCCGTGGGATGTCGCTGCCGGCTCGCTCATCCTGAAGCAGGCGGGAGGTACGGTGACCGACTTTCGGGGGGATGCCGATTTCTACTCCGGCAAGCAAGTTCTGGCCACCAATGGCAAGATTCATCAGCTGATGATTGAGGAGATTGCCAAGCTGCCTTCGGTTGGTTAGCCTAAGGTATTTCGCTTTTTGATGCAATTTTTCCTGCCGAAAAACTTGACGTACGGAGATTATCTGTATATTTGTGGACTATATAAATAGAAAGAAGTATAACATAAAGTAATTTTATAGCTATGATTATTGATACCTTAGAGAATCTGGGCAAATATGCTTCGATGAACCCCTTGTTTGCAAAAGCAATTGAGTATTTGACTTCCACTGACCTCAATGCGTTGGAAGTCGGAAAGGTCGTCTTGAAGGAGACGGACTTGGTCGTCAACGTCCAAATGGCCAAAGGCAAAACCAAAGAGCAGGCTCAGCTGGAAACCCACAAGAAGTTTATCGATATCCAGATCCCTCTCTCTACAACGGAAGTGATGGGATACACTCCCGCCAACGCGCTTCCCACCGGTGACTACAATGAAGAGAAAGACATCACCAAGTTTGTAGGACCTTCCGAATCGTACATTGCCGTGAAGCCCGGTATGTTTGCAATCTTCTTCCCGCAGGACGGTCACGCTCCCTGTATCTCGTCGGAAGAAACTATCAAGAAAATTGTTGTAAAGGTTTTGGCATAAACACATAGAATCTCCTCTAAAGTATGGACAAGACATTGAAACTGATTCAGAACGATCCCTGGCTGGAACCTTATGAAGGTGCCATAACCGGCCGTCATCAGCATGCTTTGGATAAAGAAAAGGAACTTACCGGCAACGGAAAGCGTACGCTGTCGGAGTTTGCCGACGGCTATCTTTACTTTGGCCTGCACCGAATGAAAGGAGGCGGATGGGTGTTCCGCGAATGGGCTCCCAACGCCACGGATATATTTTTAGTAGGAGATTTCAACAATTGGAAGGAGAATCCCGAGTACAAGCTCGTGCGTGTCGAGGGGACGGGCAATTGGGAAGTGAAGCTTCCGGCGGACAAGATAAACCACGGCGACCACTATAAGTTGCATGTTTATTGGGACGGCGGAAGCGGCGAACGCATCCCTGCCTGGGTCACCCGCGTGGTGCAGGACGAACAGACCCACATCTTCAGTGCGCAGGTGTGGAGTCCCGAGAAGCCTTACACGTTCAAAAAGAAAAACTTCAAGCCAAACACTGAGCCTTTGCTCATCTACGAGTGCCACATCGGCATGGCGCAGGACGAGGAGAAGGTGGGCAGCTATGACGAGTTCCGTGAGAAGATTCTGCCACGGATTGCCGCGGACGGATACAACTGCATCCAAATCATGGCCATTCAGGAACATCCCTACTACGGGAGTTTCGGTTATCATGTTTCCAGCTTCTTCGCTCCCTCTTCACGCTTCGGCACGCCGGACGAGCTGAAACGGCTCATTGATGAGGCTCACTCCATGGGCATCGCTGTCATCATGGACATCGTGCATTCGCACGCCGTGAAGAACGAGTTGGAGGGACTCGGCAACTTTGCAGGTGACCCTTGCCAATACTTCTACCAAGGCGGCCGACGCGAACATCCGGCATGGGATTCCCTCTGCTTCGACTACGGAAAGGACGAGGTCATTCACTTCCTCCTCTCCAACTGCAAGTATTGGCTCAACGAATACAAGTTCGACGGATTCCGCTTCGATGGCGTTACCTCAATGCTCTATTACAGCCACGGACTGGGTGAGGCGTTCTGCAACTACGGCGACTACTTCAATGGTCACGAGGACGACAACGCCATCTGTTATCTGACCTTGGCCAATAAGCTCATTCACGAGGTCAACCCCAAGGCTATCACCATAGCCGAAGAGGTCTCCGGCATGCCCGGCTTGGCTGCCCCTGTGGCCGACGGTGGCTACGGATTCGACTATCGCATGGCGATGAACATCCCCGACTACTGGATAAAGACCATCAAGGAGAAGGTGGACGAGGACTGGAAGCCGTCGAGCCTCTATTGGGAAGTAACCAACCGGCGCAAGGACGAGAAGACAATCTCCTATGCGGAGAGCCATGACCAGGCACTCGTGGGCGACAAGACCATCATCTTCCGCCTGATTGATGCCGACATGTATTGGCATTTCCGGAAGGGCGACGAGAATTTCTGCGTCAACCGGGGCATTGCGCTCCACAAGATGATTCGTCTGCTCACCGCAAGCACCATCAACGGCGGCTACCTCAACTTCATGGGCAATGAGTTCGGCCATCCCGAGTGGATTGACTTCCCGCGCGAGGGCAACGGATGGAGCTACAAGTATGCGCGCCGTCAGTGGAACCTGGTGGACAGTCACGAACTTTGTTACCACTACCTGGGCGACTTCGACAAGGCGATGATTCATCTTATCGCCGGAGTGAAGAAGTTTGAGAAGAGCGAGGTCATCGAGGTGTGGCACGACGATGGAGACCAGGTGCTGGCTTACCGGCGCGACGCTTTGGTGTTCGTCTTCAACTTCAATCCCACGAAATCCTTCACTGACTACGGCTTTTTGGTACCCAAGGGAGTCTATGACGTGGTACTCAACACCGATGCCAAGGAGTTTGGCGGCAACGGATTCGCCGATGACACCGTCCGCCACTATACCAACTTCGACCCGCTCTATAAGGGAGACAAGAAGGAATGGCTCAAGCTCTACATCCCCGCCCGATCCGCTGTGGTGCTTCGGTTGGCGAAATAAAGCGGAGCTGGTAGAATAAAGCGGGCGTGGTTAATCTATTGAAACGCCTTTGGATAATTTGGAATATCTACCTGTGGTGACCGTGTGTTACCGCAGGTAGATATTTTGTTTTTTCTCCTGTCCGATGGTAGTGGCGAGACCGTGTCCTGGGTAGACGACTGTCTCTTCGGGTAAGGTGAGCAACTTCTGGCGAATGGCTTCGATGAGTTGCTGTTCTGTACCTCCGCCCTCCAAGTCCGTGCGACCGATACTGCCGCAGAACAGGGCGTCACCGGTGAATAGCGCATGTTCCTCGGCGCAATAGAATGCCAAGGAACCGGCGGAGTGGCCGGGTATATGGAAGATGGAGAATATGTGCGTGCCGAAGCTGATGGTGTCGCCTTCGTTGATGAACCCTTTCAGTGCCACGGGCGGGTCGCAGTCCATGATGCCGAACTGTCTGATGCGCTCTGGCATTTGCTCCAGCCAAGGCAAGTCCGCTTCGTATGCCTCACCCCGGATACCAAACTCACTCAGCATAAACGGATTGCCGAAGATGTGGTCGAAGTGCAGGTGCGTGCAGAGCAGATGCTTAATGGTCAACCCGTTGCTCGCGACGTAAGCCTTCAGAGCCTGCTTCTCCGACTCGAAGTAACAACCTGCGTCAATCACCACCGCCTCTTTTGTCTCGTCCCACACAATGTAGGTGTTGACGGGCAGCATATTAAACTCGAATTTCTTTATTGTCATCATGAATCAGAACCGTGTTTGTTTAGAGTGAAACGTAAACCACCTTTTTGGTGGAGAAATACTCCTCCTTGAAGAAGTCCGACAGGTTGGTGACGATAGCTCTTCCCTTGCAGGGCAGAATCTCGTGCTCAAGTTCACCGCCCTTCAGGCAGAACAGCCCGTTGGGGTAGGCGTTCCGCTGCTGCCTTGCGATGTTCTTACGCACTATCTTCATCAGGTCCGTCAGCGGCATCACGGCACGGCTCACCACAAAGTCGAACTCTCCTTTCTCCTCTTCGCCACGGCATTGGCGCAGTGTGACGTTGCTCAGTCCGATGGATTCCGCCACGGCAGTCGCCACCTTTATCTTCTTCCCGATGCTGTCAATCAAGTGGAACTGCACCTCCGGGAAGAGAATGGCCAATGGGATGCCCGGAAAGCCGCCACCCGTGCCGAAGTCCATCACCCGTGTGCCGGGCTTGAAGTGTACCACCTTGGCGATGCCCAACGAGTGGAGCACGTGATGTTCGTAGAGGTTGTCGATGTCCTTGCGCGAGATGACGTTGATTTGGGCGTTCCAATCCCGGTAGAGGGCATCGAGCGCGTCAAACTGGTTGCGCTGTTGTTCGGTCAGGTCGGGGAAGTAATTGAGAATCTGTTCCATATACGTCATTCTTTCAAGAGTCCTTTCAAGTCCGTGTAGGGTACACAGAGGATGGTCATTCCTTCACAGTAGGGCGCAATCTCGTAGACATTGTAGAAGAACTGCATCGTATCCTTGCCGAGGTAGAAATTCTCCGACGGGTAGAGGTCTGTCCATGGCAGGTAGCCCTGCTCTTTGAGCGCCTCCAGTGAAGTGACGTTTTTCTCCTTTATCAGTGCCGTGAGCAAGATGTCGGAGAGCCGCTCCTTATAGTCGGCAACGAAAATACTGTCCAATGTCAGCAGTGCGCCGCTCCGCTCGTCGAAGTTGAGGCACATGTAGTTATACACTCCGTGAGGTCCGCCTTGAAACTGGTTTACCTTCACGCTGAAGGTCAACACTCCCTCCTTGGCATCCTCGGTTTGGGTGGTGAGGCTATAGGTATAGTTGTACCATTCCGCATCTCCGCCGCCCATCTCCTTGTCCGCCAGATAGCTCGCTCCGGTCTCCTGCTGGTATTTCTTCACGTAACTGTTGGTGAAGGAATCCACTGCGGCTTGCGGTGTCAACGCGTCGTAGCCGAAGAGTTCGTTGACGAGGCTCTGGTTGATGCGCTTTGCCACGGGTGTCTCTCCTTTGACGTAGGTGACGCTGACCTCGATGGAACAAGCCGGGGTGGGAGAGTCCGTTGTCAGCGGAGCGCTTATATTCTTCTCTGCGGTGGCAAAGTCAAGGGCTGTGGTGCCGGCTGTTTTCTGCTTGCAGCCTACTGTTGTTCCCGCAATGACCAATGCGGCTACAACGAAGTGAAAATGCTTTTTCATTGCCTGTATAATCCTTTTAGGGTTCGTAAACTGGAGCAAAAGTAAGTAAAAAAGCTTTGGCGGCAATAGGAAACCTCCCCTTTCTTTTCTTCTTTTCCCGCCAAAGTGTGTGGCGGTGTGCCTTTATGGTGTAACTTTGCGGGCAAACTGGAAAAGAAATGGCGGAAATCAATTATAAAGAAGAACTGAACGAGAGCCAGTACGAGGCGGTGCGCTTCGTTGACGGGCCTTCACTGGTGATTGCCGGGGCAGGGTCGGGCAAGACGCGCGTGCTGACCTACAAGATAGCTTACCTGTTGGAGACGGGCTATGACGCCTATTCCATCTTGGCGCTCACCTTCACCAATAAGGCTGCGGAAGAGATGAAAAACCGTATCGCCAAGCAGGTGGGATGGGAAAAGGCGCGCTATCTATGGATGGGGACTTTCCACTCCGTGTTCTCACGCATCCTGCAACGCGAGGGCGAACTGCTGGGCTTCTCGTCGAGATTCACCATCTACGACCAGGCGGACTCACGCAACTTGATAAAGACCATCATCAAGGAGATGGGGCTGGACGACAAGACATACAAGCCGGCAACGATACAGTGCCACATCTCCAATGCGAAGAACCAGTTGATGCTGCCTGCCGACTATGCCGCCGACGCGGAAATCTTTCAGGCGGACCAACGGGAGAAGATTCCCGCTACGCGCGACATCTACGCCAAATACTTTGAGCGGTGCAAGCAGGCTAACGCCATGGACTTCGACGACTTGCTGCTCTATACCTATCTGTTGTTTGACAAGCATCCCGATGTGTTGCAACGCTATGCCACACGGTTCAAGTATATCCTGGTGGATGAGTATCAGGACACCAACCGGGCGCAGCACCGCATCGTGGAGCAGTTGTCCAAGGTGAACAACCGCGTGTGTGCCGTGGGTGACGACGCGCAAAGTATCTACTCCTTCCGTGGGGCGAAGATAGAAAACATCCTGGAGTTCACTCGCCTCTACAAAGACGCCAAACTCTTCAAGCTGGAACAGAACTATCGCTCCACCCGTTGCATCGTGGGAGCTGCCAACAGTCTGATAGCGAAGAACCGGAACCGCATACCAAAGACGGTTTTCTCCGAGAAGGAGCAGGGCGAGCCTATCCATGTGACGGAGGCTTACTCCGATGTGGAGGAGGGGGAGATAGTGGTCAACCAAATCCAGCAACTGCGCCGCAAGGAACATGGGTCGTTTTCCGACTTTGCCATCCTCTATCGCACCAACGCCCAGTCGCGCATCTTTGAGGAGGCTTTGCGCAAACGTTCTTTCCCGTACCGCATTTACGGGGGGCTCTCGTTCTACCAGCGCAAGGAGATAAAGGATGTCATTGCATACTTCCGCTTGGCGGTCAACCCCTCTGACGAAGAGGCGTTCAAGCGTGTGGTGAACTATCCCGCACGAGGCATAGGCGACACCACGGTGAACAAGATTATCACTGTCGCGTTTGATGCGGGTGTCAGCCTGTGGAACGTCCTCTGCAACCCCGTGCAGTACGGATTGGCGGTAAACAAGGGTACCGTCGCCAAACTGCAAGGCTTCCGCGGCATGATAGAAAGCTTCATCACCCTTGCCGCCCAAAAGGACGCGTACGCCGCGGGTCAGGAGATTATCTCCGCCTCGGGCATCATGAAGGATATTTATCAGGACCGCACGCCGGAAAACCTTAGCCGGCAGGAGAATGTGCAGGAGTTGGTCAACAGCCTGCAGGACTTCTGCTCTTCACGTCAGGAAGAGGGTGACGCAGCTGTGGCGTTGACCGATTTCCTCTCCGAAGTGTCGCTTCTCTCCGAACAGGATATGGACAAAGGGGCGGGAGACGACAAGGTGACGCTGATGACCGTACACTCCGCCAAAGGACTGGAGTTCAAGACCGTCTTTGTGGTAGGTATGGAAGAGGGAATCTTCCCCAGCCTCATGGCGCAAAACCCTCGGGAACTGGAGGAAGAGCGCAGGCTGTTCTATGTCGCCATCACGCGCGCCGAGGAGCATTGCTTCCTCTCGTACGCCCGTAGCCGTTTCCGCTACGGGAAGATGGAGTTCGGTTCACCCAGTTGTTTGCTTCGCGACATAGACACGGACTACCTGCAGATGCCCCAGTCCTCCAACTCCTATGGCGAGTCGCGCAGCCGGGGCGACTCCGGGTTTCGCTCTTACCGGCAGTTTGAGACGCAACGCGAGGAACGCCGGTGGGCAAGTGCAAAGCCGGAAACCGTGAAACCGTTCACTCCGCCTCGCAAACTTGCTCGGGTAACCGCTTCGCCGTCTGCTTCCTCACGCCCTTTAGCGGGAGCGGCCGCTTCAGTGCGTGAAGGACAGCATATCCGTCACGAGCGGTTTGGCATCGGTGAAGTGACACGTATCGAAGGGACAGGAGAGAACAGCAAGGCCACCGTCGTGTTCCAACATGCCGGCACCAAGCAGCTGCTCCTCAAGTTTGCCCGTTTTGAAGTAATAGACTAACAGAAAGTATGATGAATCAAGAACAGATAAACCAGGTGCCGTCACCCTGTTACGTGATGGAAGAGACTTTGTTGCGCCGCAACTTGAGTTTGATAAAGCAGGTGAAGGAGCGCGCCGGTGTGGAGATAATATTGGCGTTCAAATCATTCGCCTTGTGGAAATCCTTCCCCCTATTCAGGGAGTATATCGACTTCACCACCGCCAGCTCGTTGAGCGAGGCGCGTTTGGCGTACGAGGAGTTTGGCAGCAAGGCGCATACCTATTCGCCCGCTTACACGGAGGAGGATTTCCCCGTCATCCTCTCATGCAGCAGTCACGTCACCTTTAACTCCTTCAACCAGTTTCACCGTTTCTTCCCTATGGCGCAACAGGCTGAAGACGCTGTCTCGTGCGGCATACGCATCAACCCCCAGTATTCCGAAGTGGAGGTAGACCTCTATAATCCCTGTGCTCCCGGTACACGCTTCGGCGTGACTGCCGACCAACTGCCCGAGGTCTTGCCTGTCGGTATCGAGGGTTTCCACTGCCACTGTCATTGCGAGAGCGACTCCTATCAACTGGAACGCACATTGGTTCATATCGAGGAGAAGTTCGGCCGTTGGTTTCCGCAAATCAAATGGCTCAACTTGGGCGGCGGTCATCTGATGACCCGCAAGGACTATGATGTGGAGCATCTGATTCGGCTGCTGAAAGGGTTGAAGAGCCGTTACCCCTGGTTGCGGATTATCATGGAACCGGGTTCAGCCTTCACCTGGCAAACTGGGTCCTTGGTGGCTTCGGTAGTGGATATCGTGGAGAACTGCGGCATCCGCACGGCGATACTCAACGTCAGCTTCACCTGCCACATGCCCGATTGTCTGGAGATGCCCTATCAACCCACGGTGCGTGGGGCGGAAACGCTGCCTTTCAATGCAGCGGACGATGCCAGCCCCGAGGAGAACATCTATCGCCTTGGCGGCAACAGCTGTTTGAGTGGCGACTTCATGGGCAGCTACAAGTTCGACCATCCGCTCCGGATAGGCGAGCGGATGGTACTGGAGGACATGATTCACTACACCACCGTGAAGACCAATATGTTCAATGGCGTGCAGCATCCCTCCATCGGCTTGCTCCGTGCGGACGGCACCTTCGAGCTCTACCGCCGGTTTGGCTACGAGGACTACAAAAGCCGCATGTGCTGAAGAGAAATGCTTGCGGTTGAATCGAGCCGGCCTCATTCATGAAAGGCAATCGTGAAAGGCTCTTTCTCGTAGTTAATCTTCACCTCAACAAAGGGGTGCTCACCGTCGAAATGGAAGGAGAGGCAGATTCCGCTCATCCAATCTACAAAGAGGGTCTTAACTTCAAGTTGGGATGCGTTTTTCCATGCGAAACTGCTTGCCGAAATGAATGGCGTAGAGAATCCTGAATAGGAATTCACCGTGCTTCGACGTGCGTTGGGTGGAAAGGTGGTGGGCACTTGCGACTGTACCCATGTCTTGTAGCCGCACGGGATAGAGGTGTGCCCGTTCTCTTCCGAGTCGATGGTCAGCGTCAATCCTTTTTTGTCCTGTTCAAAGGTGAACCCTTTCCATCCCATGGCGTTTGCCTCCAAGCTATAATGTTTTTCCGCATATTTTTTGCTTTGGGTGGAAGAGGCTTTTCCGGAGGCATACGGCAACTGATAGTTTGAGGTCTTCTTTGTCAATAACTTATAATCCTTCCCTTCCGTCAAAGGTTCGTTTCGGAGAGTGGGCAAAAGGTCCCGAAAGAGGAAGAGCTGTTCTTTTGCACCGGCTTTGCCTGTTGCTGATTGTGTAATTACGGCTACCATGTCTTCGTCGGGCATGACGATGATGTATTGGCCATAGGCTCCATCGGCACGGGCCGTGTTGGGGTGGGCGCATTCCCACATTTGGTAGCAGTATTTGTCTTTTCCCGTCTCGGCATGAGGTGTCATCATCTGTTTCACCCATGCCGGGGAGATAATCTGCTTCCCTTCCCATTTTCCGTCCGCCAACAACAGTTGGCCGAATTTTGCCAACGATTCAGTTTGCAGGTAGAGTCCCCATCCGCCTGTGGTAATGTTTTCAGGACTATACTCCCAATTGACTTTCTCAATGTGCAGGGGTTTAAACAGTCGTGGTCTTAGATACTCAAACGCGCTGATGCCGGTCACTCTGGAGAGGATGGCGGAGAGTAGGTAGGTACACATGGAGTCGTAGGCAAAATGGCGACCGGGTTCAGTTGCAACGGGCAGTGCCAAGTATTTCCGTACCCATTCTTGTTCTTCAGTACGTATCACACCGTTAGGTTTGATGCCCGATTGCATCGTCAACAAGTCTTCTATGGTTATCTTTGCTAACCAAGGAGAAATGGTGTCAGGCAACAATTCGGGAAAGAATGTCGCCAGCCGGTCATTGGCGCGGAGCCGGTTTTCTTCTATTGCAATGCCCACCGCCGCGGAAAGAAAAGTCTTCGAGCACGAGAACAGTGTATGTCCGTACTCAGCGGCAAACGGTTTCGGATGGATTTCGCCGATTACCTTTCCGTGTCGCATCAACAGGGCACTGTGTATTTCCGTAGTCTTCAGGCTCATGATGGAGTCGAAGTAGGAGATGACGGCTTTTGACGGAACTCCCTGTGATTCGGGAGTAGCGCGTTGTAAATCACCTGTCTGGGCAGAAACTGCTGTCCACGAAGCCGTCCACGTTGCAAGGATGACTAAGATGTGTGTCCGTTTAATCATAGGTTTTTAGTTTGATAAGTTTAGTATAACAGAGTCAAATCAGTATGGCTATTCATTATCGTCTTCTTTCGATATCGACGGGTTGTTCTGTATCTCCGAGTTCGGGATATGAAAAATCATCCGATAGTCACGGGCCGAATAGGTGACGGCATTGGCGGAAGGCAAGTCGGCGGCATGGTTGGTGCTGGTGGAGCGGTCTATGGTCTCGTTCCGGCGTTTGGCGTCAAAGAGGCGTTTGCCTTCCAGCCACGTGTCGATGCGCTTCTGCCAGCAGATTGTCCGGTAGAGGGCATCGCCTGTTTCGGTGCATTTGTAGTCGGGAATACGGGTCTCCATCACCGTGTTGAGCATCTCGCGGGCTTTCGCCTCGTTGCCGGACAGGTAGTAGGCTTCGGCTGCCACGAAATACATCTCGCCGCTACGGAAATAGATGATGGAGGAAGTGTATGCGCTACCTCCGTCCGAAATGTATACATCCAGAAACTTGTTTTGCAGATACTTGGTTAAATTCAGGTTCCGCTCATACGAAAAGTCATTATTGTTGATGTTGTGGGCCGCATTGTAGCCGAACCACTGTTTGCGGATGTCGTTGTCGGCTATGTGGTCATAGAGGTCGGACGCTACCAACTTGCGGAATCCTACGGATCCCCCATAGCCGGTCATGTAGGGGTCGACGTGGGACGTGAAAGCAGAGTAGGTTAACGCCGTTTCAGCGGAAGGCTTGTATCCCCATATCGCTTCGGACATGGTTAGGGAATTGAATCCGCTCAGCATCTCGCTTTTGGAGTTCAGCGGGGTACTCTTGGCCGCCAGTTCCGCATATTGTGCCGCTTTGGCGTTGTCGCCCGTAAACATCAGCACGTTGGCGTAGATTGCCGCAGCGGCAAATTCCGAGATGCTTGCCTTTCCGTTGTGATATCCTTCGCCCTTCAGGTAGTTGTATCCCAGGTCGATGTCCGCCAGTATTTGCGCATAGATTTCGCCCACGCTTACCCGCTCCATCCGGTACTCCGTGTCGGTTTTCAGAGGTACACCGGGCAGGTCTGTACCCGTACTGTAAGGTTGTTGCCAAAGGTTGATGAGCCAAAAGTAGGCGTAGGCACGCAACGAATATGCCTCTCCCAGCATGATTTTCTTGTCTTTGTCGGTAACCTCTTCCCCTTGTGCGGGCTTCAGCAGTTTGATGATGACATTGGTGTTGTCAATGATGTTGTAGAATTGCCTCCATGCGGTTGCCACCCGTCGGTGTGTGGAGTGTCTGTTGGTCAACAGGTAGTCCGAAGAGAAAAAGTGCGCGTCGCGGTGATAGGCTACATCTTCGCAGCGGAGGTCTACAGCCAGAATGAGACTGCTTAGTCCATTGTCATCATGCGATGAGGTGTTATTGCCCCCGTTATATAGGCTCGTGTAGCTGCCGACAATGTACGCCCGCACCTTTGCGGGGTTTTCCTGCACGGCTTCGTCCACTGATTCTTCATCAAGATAATTCGATGGGGATGTCTCCAGATAACCTTCTGAACAGGCGGTTGCCAACAGCAATGAACCGCTCAGCAGTCCGTTCAACAGTATGTTTTTTCTTTTCATATAATGGCTCGGTTAGAATGTTAATGAAAGTCCCACGGAGATGGAACGGATAACGGAATAGTTGGAGTCGGACTTGCCTTTGATATATTGGCGCGGGTCCATGCCTTTGCGTTTCGACCAGATGGCCACATTGTCCGCCACGAAGTAGACGCGGGCACTCTTCATATCGACAGCCTTCAGCCATTTACCGGGAAAGGTGTAGCCCAGCGTGATGTTGCGCAGGTTGAAGAAGTCCCCGCCAATAAGGAAGCGGTCCGAGAATTCGTTGGCGTCTTCGTCACCGTCGAGTACCGGAATCTGACTCGTCGTGTTGGTCTCGCTCCATGCGTTCAGGATATCCCTGTGCCAGTTTTGGCCTACGTCACAACCTGCATGCATCAACTGGCGATACATGGAATCGTAGACCTTTCCGCCCAACTGGTAGTTGGCGGAAAGGGAGAGGTCGAACCCCTTCCAAGTGAATTCCGTGGTGATGCCTCCCTGGAAGTCTGGCAGAGCCGACCCGATGTAATACATTGAGGCTTTGTCTATTTCACTCGTGGTGGCCAACACGGTATTGCCGTTCTCGTCCGTCGTGTCGTAGTACCACATGGAGTGACCGCTCTCATCGAGCCCCGCAAAACGGTAGCCGTAGAAGTCCCATGTGCTTCTGCCCTCGCGTATGTTGTAATGGGTACCGTGGGTGATGCCTTCCTCCCGTTTCGACTCGGGTATATCCGTCACCTGGTTCTTGTAATGTGTTCCCGTGAATGTCCACTTCCACGACATGTCTTTCGGCATGGGTACGTTCACTCCCAAGGTGAACTCGAAGCCGTTGTTTGTCATGGTCATGGCGTTCTCGGAGATGTAGTTTACGCCCGAGGATGTCGGCTGGGGCATATTGTAGAGCATGTCTTCCGTGCGCTTGCTGAAGCATTCGATGTCCACGTCCAACAAATTGCCAAAGAGGGTCGCGCTCACGCCCAAGTTGAAGTTGTAGGAGGTTTCCCAGGTCAGGTCGGCATTGCCTTGGTAGTATTTCGTCACGGAGAAGTCGTCGTCCGCGTTTTCTATGAGGTATTGTGTCTTGTAGGGATAATAGTTACTGTAGGATGAATTCGGATAATAGATGTCGTCGTTTCCCACGCTACCGTAGCTGGCGCGCAAGGTGAGATTGTCCACCCACTTTACTCCTTCCATGAAACGCTCTTTGGTGATGCGCCACGAACCGCCCAGCGACCAGAACGTACCCCAACGCTGGTCTTTGGCGAAGCGTGAAGAGCCGTCGCGACGGACAGAGCCGGAGAGGTAATAGTGGTCGTCATAGTTGTAGTTGACGCGTCCCAGATAGGATTCCATTGTGTATTCGTCGGTGTACGATTCCATCTTTTTCATCGTGATGGCATTATTGAACTCCGGTATATCGGCATCAAAGAATTTCTGTTTTTCGGCGTACAGATAACTATAGGTGTTTTTATAGTTTTCATGTCCCGCCATTACGTCCAGATGATGCTTGCCGTTAAAGGTCTTTGTATAGGTCAAGAGTTCGTTCACCGTGGTGGATTCCATTCGGATGCGGTCTTTACTCCCGGTTCCTCCTTCGGCGTACGAGTCACCGAACAGGGGCGTTTCGAAATAGTTGATTGACTGGTTGGTTACGTCGTAACTCCCGTTGACTTGCAGTTTGAAATCCGTCAAGAAGGAGACGGTAGCGCCGAACCGGCTGGTCAGGTTGTCGCTGATGGATTGGTTCATATTGGCGTTGTCCGTGGCCACGACGTTCTCGCTCGATCCCCATGCGCGGGCACCATACTTTCCGTCACCAAAGTCGTAGATGACGCTACCGTCGTCATTGTAAAGGCGGTTGCCGTCCGCGTCATAGGCGTATACGGGGTAGATAGGCGCCACGAACTGTGTGAACATGAACGTGTTCACATAGCTGCCATCGCTTGCGGTCTGACGATTCTGTTCTCCGCGCGCATAGGCTATGTTTCCGTTCAGCTTGATGAACCTGTTGACGTTGTAGTCGCCGCTGGCGCGCACGGACAACCGGCTGTAGTCGGAGTTATAGATGATGCCCTCGTCATTGAGGTATCCCAGTGAGAGGAAGTGTGTCGACTTGTCCGACCCTCCCTGTGCCGTAAGCGTGTATTCCTGGCGGATGCCGTCCCTGATGGCTTCCTTGGCCCAGTCGTCGCGATAGCGCAAATCCGCGGTTGTCAGGTTCCCGTTGGCATCCACAATGGCGTCGTTGGCGCACTTGTAGGGGTTGTAGCCCAACATGCCGTACAGTGCTGCCGAGGCTTCTTCGCCCGAACCCAACCTGTTCCGAAGCATTTTCCAATAGGTTGTCATGTATTCGCCGGGGTCTTTCATGATGTCATATTCCGATATGCCCCGACTGTTCACGCCCACGCGGGCGTTGAAACTCACCGTCGACTGCTGGCTTGTGCCCTTCTTGGTGGTAATCAGGATGACACCGTTGGCGGCGCGCGATCCGTAGAGCGAAGTGGAGGCCGCGTCCTTCAGCACGCTTATCGATTCGATATCCGCCGGGTTGATGGCGGAGATGTTGCCGTCATAGGGCATGCCGTCCACCACATACAAGGGGCTGGAGCTGGAGTTGATGGAGCCGATGCCGCGAATGCGTACCGCGGCACTGCTGCCGGGCTGCCCGGATACCATGGCTATCTGCACTCCCGGAACTGCCCCTTCGAGTGCTTTGCTCACGTTGGAGACCTGCGACTTCCCTATCGATTTGGCCGATACGGTAGACACCGATCCCGTGAAAGATGATTTCTTGGCGACACCGTAGGCCACCACCATCACCTCGTCCAGTACCTCCGCATCGGGTTTCAGCGATATCCGGATGACTGTTCCCCGCCGGATGGCTACCTTCTGGCTTTCCATGCCCACATACGATATCTTTAATGTCTTGGCCGTATTCGGCACGTTGGCAATCTCAAACTTCCCGTCGTAATCGGTAACGGCACCCAACAGCGTCCCCTGCACCAAAACGGAAGCTCCGATAACCGGTTCGTTGTCTTCGGCGGAAAGGACGATACCCGTCACGGTGGAAGTCTGCGCCATTGCTTGACCTAACCCCAAAAAGAGGCACGACAGAAAGGTTAACAGTTTAATTCTCATATAATTTCAAGTTAAGTAAATACTAATAAAGTCGTTCGTTTTATCTATGCTTGTAAAAAACTGTTCAGCAAAGGTAATAAAATGTTAATTGCTTACAAGCGTTAAGCGGACAAAAGTGAAAAACTTGTAGAATGTACAAGGATGTGGGTCTGTCCAATGAAAATTATACGCTGTTGATATTCAGTAGGGTAAAGACGAAGCGTGCAGTAAAGATGTTGAAAAGATAAAATATTTCCCGGAAATGTTTTGCAGATTTGAAGAAATAGCATACCTTTGCATCCGCAATCGAAAGAAAGGACGTTCGGTTGTAGTAAATGCGGAAATAGCTCAGTTGGTAGAGCACAACCTTGCCAAGGTTGGGGTCGCGAGT
>CAVJRQ010000029.1:0-5170 GCA_963652075.1 Acutalibacteraceae bacterium | reverse complement strand
GACAACGGCGTAACTATCTGTCATACAGAAACAATAATTTGCCCGATTTACAACAGGTCGGGTAAGGGGCATTATGTCTTCTTTTCTAACTTAAATGAAAGAGCCGTGCAATCATATCGCTCGGGGTGCGGCGCAATATGGGCACTGTCACCAGCCGATCAAACGGTATGGGTATCAACGCTCCAGATAACGTACATATTCGCAGGCGGCCAACAGGAAAGCCCCCGTGCCGAAGTTGGAGACGGAGTTCTTGTCAACGGTCTGTCCCGGAATGGCTTTCTCACCGATAGGCTGCACGTAGCCCACCGATCCGTCTTTCTGCAGGGCGACGGTAGACAGGTAGTTCCATCCCTTGAGGGCAGCTTCCAGATACTTGCTATCCTTCAGGTATCCGTTGTTGATGCCCCACAGCAAGCCATAGGTGAAGAATGCCGTTCCGCTGGTTTCGTAGCCCGGAGCGTGAGCCTCGTCCATCAGCGAGCGCGACCAATAGCCTTCGGGACGTTGCAGGGCAACCACGGCAGTAGCCATGCGCACGAACTTGTCCTCGAAGAAGGGACGGTACTTGCAGTCGGCAGGAAGGTCTTTCAGCACCTTGGCCAATCCCGCCAGCACCCAACCGTCGCCTCTCGACCAGAAGTCCTTCTTGCCGTTGGCACTCTTGTGTTTGGGATAGACATACTTGCCGTCGCGATAGTAGAGCGACTCGTCGGCATCGTACATGATGCTGTCGCTCACCTGGATATATTCGTAGAGCTTGTCCAAATACTGTTGGTTACCCGTGATAAGATAGAGCTTGGTCATCACGGGCATCACCATATAAAGTCCGTCTGCCCACCACCAGTAGTCGTTGCGGTCGGTAGACATTTCATACTCCATCACCTCGCGCGCCCTACGGATGCGTTTCTCATCGGGCGACAAGCGGTAGAGGTCGGCATAGGTCTGGAAACAGATTTGCCAGTCACCGAAGAGGACGTGGTCGTCCGTCTCGCCGTAGTTGTATTTCCACGTAGAGCGGTCCGTACTCTTGGCTCCTTTCCACTGATTGTATTCGGCCCACCGTTCGGAGTAGTTCTTCCAGGCTTCGTTGCCCGTCAGGAAGTAGGCTTCCATGTTTCCCGTGTGGTAAGCCGCCTCGTCCCAAAACGGATTGTGCTCCGCCGGGTGGTTGGCTTGCCAATGGTTATTCACTTTTTGGATGATGTCTCTCACCTTTTGCGCTTCGCCCTCCGGTTTCGCGCCGACACTTGCCGCACAGAGCAAGCAGAGTCCCATCAGGACCGGTCGTAAACATTGTCGTATCATGCTGTTAAATATTAGGTTTCTATGTTTCTTCGTATATCGTGAGCAAAAGAGTACCGTACGGTTACCGGGTTTATTCTTTATACGATTCATGGGCGGCATTTCACTAAAAAAGTTTCGCCAGACTTTTGTGTCAATCCCCATGGGCTACCTACCCATTTATTGTGTAGCTTTGCGCACAGAAACATGTACGTAAGATGAACAGCGACAACAAAGAGGAATTGTTCCCCGTGGTGGACGAACAGGGGAACGTGACGGGCAAGGCCACCCGTGGCGAGTGCCACAATGGCAGTAAGCTGCTCCACCCCGTGGTGCACTTGCACGTGTTCAACAGCAAGGGAGAACTTTACCTGCAGAAACGTCCCGCATGGAAAGACATCCAACCGAACAAATGGGACACCGCCGTGGGCGGGCATGTGGACTTTGGCGAAAACGTGGAGGAAGCGTTGCGCCGCGAAGTTCGGGAAGAGTTGGGAATAACGGACTTCACGCCCGTGTTCCTCACCCGTTACGTCTTCGAGTCCGCCCGTGAGAAGGAGTTGGTCAACACCTACAACGCCGTGTACGACGGACCCGTACGTCCGAGCGACGAACTTGACGGAGGCAGATTCTGGAGCATCACCGAGATAAACGGACAATTAGGGAAAGGGGTCTTCACACCCAACTTCGAGAACGAGTTCCGACTGCTGGGGTTCGGCGACAAACAGGCGCACTAAAACAAAGAGGCTGAAACGACGACTCGTTATCAGCCTCTTTTTACGACACTAACCATTCTTCAACCTTTACGGTTGAAGTGCACCGCTGTGCACATTAAAAGAACCATTTTATAAACATTTCATAGATTTGTTAATCTACGGCCGAAAGGTACGACTATCCTGCCACTCCAACAAACTTTTTCGATAAAAGTTTATTTTTCGTCTGCGACTTTGCCTCATTAAGGGCTATATCCAACGAAAAAGCCTATCTTTGCGACAAGAATTGCAACTTACACTAAACAACATCACATGCGAAAAAAATATACCACCCTGCTGTTTGACCTCGACGGGACGTTGGTCGACAGTGGAGAAGGCATCACGAAATGCGCCCAGTACGCGTTGGCTCATTTCGGCATCCAGATAGAGGATTATCACACCTTACGTTTCTTTGTGGGACCGCCCCTTGAGGATTCCTTCAAGGATTTCTACGGATTCTCGTCCGAACAAGCGACGGAAGCGGTCGCGACATACCGCGAGCGTTATTTCCAGAAAGGCATCTATGAGCAAGCTCCCTACCCTGGCGTGACAGGTTTCCTGCAGACACTGCGCGACCGCGGATACACGATGGCCGTCGCCACCAGCAAGGTGCAGCTGCAGGCCGAGAGGGTGGTAAACGAACTGTTTCCCCAATTGAGCCCCTATTTCGACCATATCTTCGCACGCGACAACGCCTGCACGCTCCACACCAAGGCGGATGTCATCAACCACGGACTGGAGGTGATGGGCATCACCGACCGTAGCGGAGTGTTGATGATTGGCGACCGCAAGTTCGATATTCTCGGTGCGAAAGAGTGTCACATCGACTCCATGGGCGTTCTCTACGGTTTCGGAAGCCGCGAGGAGTTCGAGGCAGCAGGTGCCGACTACATCTGCAAGGACTACGACGAGATGCTCCATCTGCTCCATTAGGCAGCGCTCCGGCAAGGACATTACGGACAAAGCCGCCCGTGAGTTTTCACGGACGGCTTTTGCCTTAGGTGCTGAGCACCCTTGTATGTTTGTATGGACGGAAGATTACATCATGCCACCCATGCCGCCCATTCCCTGAGCGCCCATGGCCATGTCCGCTTTCTCCTCCTTCTTCTCCACGATGACACACTCCGTTGTCAGGAACATGCCGGCGATGGAAGCGGCGTTCTCCAGAGCCACACGAGCCACCTTGGCAGGGTCAACTACACCGGCAGCGTGCATGTTCTCGTATTTGTCCGTACGGGCGTTGTAACCGAAGTCACCCTTACCCTCGCGTACCTTCTGTACGACAACGGCACCCTCTTTTCCGGCGTTAGCGACAATCTGACGCAACGGCTCCTCGATGGCACGCTTGATGATTTCGATACCGGTCGTCTCGTCCTCGTTGTCACCCTTCAGGTTCTCCAAAGAATCGATGGCACGGATGTAGGCTACGCCACCACCCGGAACGATACCTTCCTCGATAGCCGCACGGGTTGCACAGAGGGCATCGTCAACACGGTCTTTCTTCTCTTTCATCTCCACCTCGGAAGCGGCACCGACATAGAGCACGGCTACACCGCCTGACAACTTGGCCAAACGCTCCTGCAGCTTCTCTTTGTCATAGTCCGAAGTAGTGGTCTTAATCTGAGCCTTGATTTGGTTGACACGCGTAGCGATGTTCTCCTTCTCACCGGCACCGTTGACGATAGTGGTATTGTCTTTGGTAACGGTAACCTTGTCGCAAGAACCCAACATCTCAAGCGTAGCCTGCTCCAGCTTCAAGCCCTTCTCCTCGCTGATAACCAAGCCACCGGTAAGGATGGCAATATCCTCGAGCATCTCTTTTCTGCGGTCGCCGAATCCGGGAGCTTTCACGGCACAGATCTTCAACTGCGAACGCAAACGGTTTACAACCAAAGTTGTCAACGCCTCGCTATCCACATCCTCCGCGATAATCAGCAACGGACGACCGGTCTGAACGGCAGGTTCAAGGATAGGAAGCATATCTTTCAAGTTCGAAATCTTCTTGTCGTAAATCAAGATGTAAGGATGTTCCATCACGCACTCCATCTTCTCGGTATCCGTTACGAAGTAAGCGGAGAGGTAACCTCTGTCGAACTGCATACCCTCAACCACACCGATGGTAGTGTCCGTTCCCTTAGCCTCCTCGATGGTGATGACACCGTCCTTGGAAACCTTACGCATAGCGTCGGCAATCAGTTTACCAATCAACGGGTCGTTGTTGGCGGAGATGGTAGCCACCTGCTCAATCTTGTCGTAGTTGTCGCCCACGGTCTCGGCCTGTTTCTTGATGGACTCAACGACTTTCACGACGGCTTTGTCGATACCGCGTTTCAAGTCCATAGGATTGGCACCGGCGGTAACGTTCTTCAAGCCAACGCCAACGATAGACTGTGCCAATACGGTAGCGGTTGTCGTACCGTCACCCGCGTCGTCACCGGTCTTTGAAGCCACGGACTTCACCAACTGTGCGCCCGTGTTCTGGAAAGCGTCGCTCAGCTCCACTTCCTTAGCGACCGTCACACCGTCCTTGGTAATATGGGGAGCACCAAATTTCTTTTCGATAATCACGTTACGTCCTTTCGGTCCGAGCGTAACCTTCACTGCGTTTGCCAACTCGTCTACACCTTTCTTCAGTTGGTCGCGAGCGTCTACATTAAATAATATTTCTTTTGCCATAATTCTTTGATTTTAAAAGTTCCACAAATGATTATCCCAACACCGCGAGGACATCGCTCTGACGCATCATCAGGTATTTCGTGCCTTCGTATTCGATTTCCGTACCTGAATACTTGCCGTACAAAACCTGGTCATTTACCTTCAGAACCATCTCTTCGTCTTTCGTTCCATGGCCCACTGCCACTACCTTTCCCTGTAAGGGTTTCTCTTTCGCCGTATCAGGAATGATGATACCGCCAATTGTCTTCTCTTCTGCAGGAGCAGGGAGGATAAGCACTCTGTCCGCTAATGGTTTAATGTTCATAATCTGCTATACTTTTAATTTGTTTTTACTATTTCTTTGCCCGTAGGCACAAAGGGCATTACAGAAACTGTGCCAAAGAGCGGAATCGCATCCGGAATATTACATCCAGTTCACAAGGGTGACAAACGCATGACAGAGAATGCGACAAGATGTCAGA
>CAVJRQ010000028.1:0-16948 GCA_963652075.1 Acutalibacteraceae bacterium | reverse complement strand
TCCATAGACCGTTGATTTTTCAACAGCTGGTTAACGGCTGGTCAATGGTCGGTTATCTGAATAATCACCACCCGGTTTTCGGACTGACCCTGAATACCCGTCAAACGACGAAATCCGTTCGGTAAAGTAAGGCTGATGGGGAAGGGGAAAAGGACAGATGTCCAAAGAGGGTAGGAGATTAGGCGAGTTGTTGCTCTATCTCATCCATCTGGCACTTCAGGTTCTTGTCCACGTCGAGCAGGTTCTTCACTATCTTACAAGCGTGGAGCACGGTAGCGTGGTCTTTCTTGCCTATCTGCATGCCGATTTGCGAGGACGAAGCCTCGGTGTACTTCTTGGCTAAATACATCGCTATCTGACGTGCCATCACAATCTCGCGTTTGCGTGACTTGCTCTGGATGGAGATGGGCTCCAAATCAAAATAGGCGCATACCTTAGTGACGATGTTGTCTATAGAGAGTTGCTTCTTCTCCTCAATCTTCGCGATACGGCCGATGACCGAACGAGCCAAGTCCAAATCCACATCCTTGTTATAGACGATGGAGTAGGCCATCAAGGCATTGACGACACCCTCCAGATCACGTACGCTCTCGTTTACATTCTCCGCGACGAAATCAATCACTGCCTCGGGGAACTTTAGCCCGTCGCGGTACATCTTGTTCTTGAGGATGTTCTTGCGCAACTCCGTGTTGGGTCGCTCCAGCTCCGCCAACAGTCCCCATTTGAAACGGGTGAGCAGACGGTCTTCCATGCCTTGCAACATCACCGGCGAGCGGTCCGAGGTCATAACCAACTGCTTACCGTTCTGATGGAGGTGGTTGAAGATGTGGAAAAAGGTGTTCTGCGTCTTCGTGGCACCGGCGAACTCCTGTATGTCATCGATAATCAGTACGTCTATGCTCTGGTAGAACCCGATGAAGTCATTCACCGTATTGTTGCGCACCGCATTGGTATACTGCACCTGAAACAGGTGAGCCGACAGATAGATGACTTTCTTCTGTGGAAAAGTCGCCATGATGCGGTTACCGATAGCGTTGACGAGGTGCGTCTTGCCAATGCCCGACGGACCGTAGATGAACAACGGATTGAAGGCTGTCTTGCCAGGGTTTTGTGCCACTGTCTCCGCCGCTACGCGGGGCAGCTTGTTGCTGGTGCCCTCGATGAAGTTCTCGAAGGTGTAGTCCGCCTTTAGGTAAGTCTCCCAATTCCTTTGGAGGGTAGCCGGGTCAGTTATCTTGCGCGGGTCACGTTTCTCATCCGCAACGACAGGCTGCACGGAAGTCTCTTGAGTGGTGGACGGTATCGTGATGGTGCCCTTGTCCGCAACTTCGGCTTTCGGAAGGGCATTTCCATTGCCCATGGCGATGGAATACATCAGTTGCGTGCCCTTCCCTATACCTTTATATAAGGCGGCACGCATCAAGTCCAGAAACTTCTCTTCGATGAACTCGTAAAAGAATTGGGTGGGAACCTCTATCGTGAGTATTCCTCCCCGCTCATTCTCTTCGTATTTCAAAGGCTTGATGGGTACAAACCATGTATTGTACGTCGATTCCGGAACATTATCTTTGATAATGCGCAGGCATCTGTCCCATAAATCAACGTAATTGTACTTTGTCATAGTTTGTCACTTCGTTCTTTCTTCTGGAAAACTTCCGCATGCAAAGTTGGGGATATTATTCAACATAAACAAGCGTGTTTTTTCTTGCTAAATTCTTAATTGGAATAATCGGCTAACTTTTAGCCTTTTAATCCAAACCCCTTTTTCGCTGCTTCATTTCTCTCTTTGCTTTTCTCAAACCGTCTGGTTCATAAACGATTACAAGCTTGTATTTGAGAATTCATTCCTTTATGGGGCATTTTGTCCGCATTCGGTTTCGTCGTTCGTATCAAGCGTTTGGGGAGACTTCGTCCCAGAACGTCATTGGCGAACTATTTGGATAAAATCTAAATTGTCCCCTATTTACACTTTTAATCTTTTGCGTTTACTTGTCCTTCTTCCCGAAAATGGAGAAGTGGACGTAGCGCTTCGGGTGAGCCTTCAAGTCATCCAGCAACGAGGCGGCGTTGCGTGTGGTCGCGTTCAGGTTGTGGTAGACCGTCGTGTCGTTGAAGAGCAGTCCCAACGTATTGTCCGTGCGGTTGAGCTTGTCGGTCAGCAGCAGCATGTTCTGCATGGTGGAGTCCGCTTTCCGCATGGTGGATGCATAGTCCGCCTGCTTCAGGTTGTCGCTGATGGAGACGAAGTTTTCGCTCGCGGTATTCAGATTGCCGGCCATGGGCTGCAGGTCGTTCTTCATCATTCGGTTCAGCTCGTTGGTTGCCGTCTGCAGGTTGGCCGTCACCTGCTCCGTATGGTGCAGGGTGCTGCTCAGGGCGGGGTCTGCCAACAGGGCGTTGAGTGATGAGGCGATGGAGTCGAGCTTGGGCAGTATCCGTGCCAATGCGGGCACCAAGGTGGCCGCCTCGTCCATCAGCCCTCCGTTGACGTACCCGGAAATCGTGTCGCCCGGTTGGTGGTAGGCGGTGGATTCTTTGTCGAGAATCAGGTTCATCTTGGTCGTGCCGAGCATCTCCGTCACCAGTTCGCCACGGCTGCCCTTGGGCAGACGGAACTGATTGTCGACCTCTACCTTCACCACCACGTGGTTGGGGCTGTTATAATTATAGGTAATGTTGCGCACGATGCCCAAGTCGTATCCGTTGGCATAGACGGGGCTCGACACGGTCAGTCCGCCTACGTTCTCAAACTCTACGTAGTAGTAGTTCGTCGCGTTCAGCATGTTGATGCCCTTGAGGAACCGGATGCCAAAGAACAATATGGTTACGGCGACAATCGCCGTGATTCCTATCTTTACCTCTTTAGTGAACAGTTTCATTATCCTTGTGTTTTATCGTTTCTTTTTACTGTTGTATATACGTATCGCTTCGTTCACGTCCATCTTCTCGCCATTTTGGAAAGCAATGATGAACGCACCCTTGAACTTGGCTGCTGCTTTCTTCCTCAATTGCTGGATTTGGTTGTAGTCGCTACTCTCCCCGTAGGTGTACTTGTAGAGACCATTCTCTTTGTAGAACCCGATGGGACTGAGTCCCTTCAGTTGGGGACTGTTCTTCTTCAGCTCGCGGTTCGACGCGAGTATCTGCACTTTGAAGACAATCTCTCCCTGCACCGCCTTGCCCGTCTTCGCCACGGTCGAACCCTTGGGCTTGGCTTTTTGTCCCGTCTTTGCTGCGGTGGAACTCTTTGGCTCATTGGAGGGCGTCGCGTTGTCTACCTTTTCCGGTTGCGTGGTTGACGTCTTCTCCGTCGCCTGCGTTGGCTCCGGTTCGGCCTCTTTCGCTACCACGACTTTGCCCGTTCCCTTCTGCGCGCTCTTGTAGTTGAGGATTGCCTGACTGATGCTGCGGCTCATGGCGTTGATTCCTGCTTGCGAAGTGAGGTATCTCTCCTCCGCCGGGGTGGAGATGTATCCCACCTCAATAAGTACGCTCGGCATTGAGGTGGCGCGCAGCACCAGGAATCCGGCTTGGCGCACGCCACGGTCGATACGTTTGGCCGTGGTGCGGAACTGCTGTTGTATCAGTGAGGCCAGTTGCACGCTCTGGGTCATGTTCTTGTCCTGCATGAATTCAAAGATGATGTAGCTCTCCGCCGAGTTGGGGTTGAACCCTGCGTAGCGGGTCTTGTAGTCGTCCTCAATCAGGATGACCGAGTTCTCTCGCTTTGACACCTCCAAGTTCTCCTGCGTGCGATGCAATCCCAACGTATAGGTTTCCGTGCCCATTGTGGTGTTGCGTCCTTTGGGTAAGGCGTTGGTATGAATGGATACGAAAAGGTCGGCACCGCACTTGTTGGCTATCTGTGCCCGATCCTGCAAGGTGACGAACACGTCCTTGCGGCGGGTGTAGACCACATTGATGGATGGGTCACTGCTCTTTAGCAGTTTGCCTACAGCCAGGGCGATACTCAAGTTGATGTTTTTCTCTTTAGCAGTTCTGCCAATAGCTCCCGGGTCGTTGCCGCCGTGGCCGGCATCCAACACCACCGTGAAGTCCTTGCCCATAGCCGGGGTGGCCAATAGGGAGACGCAGCCTGCAAAAACCGCAAACAGTATAGCTCTGAAGTATGACGCTCGCATCGTTTTTCTGAATTCTGAGGCAAAGGTAATACTTTTCGCACGAAACGCAATAGTCCCGTCGAGTTTTGGAGGAAATCGTCCCACTGTCCGCTTTATGTCACGGAATAGGAGAGGTGCTTTGTGTCAGTACCTTAACTTGCATCGGCTTGTGGAATGGCTGTGGCAGCAATCAAATCTTTTCACTTTACGGTGAAAAAAAGTCCGTGAAATGTTTGGAGGCTCCGAAGAAAAGCAATACCTTTGCATCGCTTTTAGAACAATGGGATATGGTGTAATGGTAACACTACAGATTCTGGTCCTGTCATTCCAGGTTCGAATCCTGGTATCCCAACACGAAAGACGGGAAGATGCACCTTACGGTGTGTCTTCTTTTTTTATATATGTATCTTCTGGCAGGCGCGGAGGCTTTCGGACTGCTCCCCTGTACCTTCCTTTGGGTGATGATGAAACAAAAAAAGGATGTACCCTGTGAGGATACATCCTTTTTTTTGTAAGTTTATCGCGAACCGTTATGCTTCCGCTTCGGCTGTAGCGGGGATTACAGAAACGTAGCTTCTGTCCTCGCGTCCTTTCTTGAAACATACGGTACCATCTACCAATGCGTAGAGTGTGTGGTCGCTGCCCATTCCGATGTTGTTACCCGGATGATGAACTGTACCTCTTTGACGAACGATGATGTTGCCTGCCTTGCAAGCCTGTCCGCCGAATATCTTTACGCCTAATCTCTTACTAGCTGATTCGCGGCCGTTCTTAGAACTACCAACACCTTTTTTATGTGCCATTTCTTCTTGATTTTATTGATTAAGCAATGATTTGTTTAATAGTCAACTCAGTAAACTGCTGACGGTGACCGTTCAGTTTTCTGTAACCTTTTCTTCTCTTTTTGTGGAATACGAGAACCTTGTCGCCCTTTACAATCGGACTAACGATTTCGCAAACAACCTTTGCGCCTTCCACAACAGGAGCACCTACGGTGATAGCGCCTTCTTTGTCTACCAGCAACACTTTCTCATACTCGACAGTTGCTCCGGCTTCTGCCGATTCGATGTGATGTACAAACAGTTTCTTGCCCTCTTCGGCTTTGAACTGCTGTCCGTTAATTTCTACAATTACGTACATTTTACTTTTTAATTAAACGGTTTCTCCGCAAGGTGAGTCCTTATCTCCCGGAACTGCTTTCTACTACCTATACGAACTAAATTGGCCGCAAAGTTACGCATAGTTTTGAAACCGTGCAAACTATCCCTGGATATTTTTTCGGCATCACAAAAGAAATCGTTCCCTGCAAGGTGATGTGATGCGGGGAACGACTTCGTCTATACCTTAATATTTATTATAAGCTGTGTTCTACCAGGTAGCGCTCAGCCTCAATGGCTGCCTTGCATCCGCTGGCTGCCGCCGTGATGGCCTGGCGGTAACGCGGGTCTGCCACGTCGCCTGCGGCGAACACGCCCGGCACCTTGGTGCAAGGGGTAGCTCCTTCGGTCATGATGTAGCCCGTCTCGTCCGTGTCGAGCCAAGGTTTGAAGATGTCCGAGTTGGGCTTGTGGCCGATAGCGAGGAAGAATCCGTCGATAGCCAAGTCGTAACGCTCCTCGTCGGGTTCGCCTTTGCGTTTCACCAAGTGCACTCCCTCTACGCCGTTCTCGCCGAAGAGTCCCACGGCGTTGTGCTCGAAGAGGACTTCAATCTTCGGATTGTTAAGCGTACGCTCCTGCATGATTTTCGATGCGCGCAGGTAGTTCTTCCGCACAATCAGATAAACCTTGGATGCCAAGCTTGCCAGGTACGAAGCTTCTTCGCAAGCGGTGTCGCCGCCACCTACCACGGCCACGACCTTCTTGCGGTAGAAGAATCCGTCGCAAGTGGCGCAGGCGCTCACGCCCATGCCGGCATATTTCTTCTCGTCGTCCAGTCCCAAGTATTTGGCTGCGGCACCGGTGCTGATGATGACTGTCTCTGCCTCAATGACCTTCTCGTTGTCGATGGTCACCTTGTAGGGTGCTTTACTGAAGTCGACAGCCGTGGCGATGCCGCTGCGGATATCCACGCCGAAACGTTCCGCCTGCTTGCGCAGGTCGTCCATCAACTCTGTGCCGCCGATACCTTCGGGGTATCCGGGGAAGTTCTCCACCTCGGTGGTGATAGTCAGCTGTCCGCCTGGCTGGATTCCCTCATAGAGGACGGGTGACAGATTGGCGCGGCCCGTGTAGATGGCCGATGTGTAGCCGGCAGGGCCGGAACCGATGATAAGACATCTTACTTTTTCATTGTCCATAGTTAATATGCTTTTTAGGTTTGATAATTATCGTAAGTCAATAATTTCCGCTTTGGGGTAGAGCTTGGTGTTCAGACTGAACTTGCTGTCGAAGAACTTCTGTCCGCTGGCGAAGCTCGCCACCTCCACCACCTGACGGTGTCCGTCGCTCGTCTCCATTTCGATGGCTGTCGGCTGATAGCTTTGGCACGTAATCCACAGCAATATCCGCTTGATGTCCGACCGCTTGTTTTGCGGAACGAGGGAGATTCTGTAGCTCTTCTTTCCCTTGTACGTGACCGTGCCGGTCAGGTTGCAGTCGTACCCCTTGCGGTAGAGATGGATGAACGTATAGGGGTGAACCAGTTGCAGTTCCTCTTCCGTAGGTTTGCTGATGTTTATCTCCTCACTCTCGATGAGGTAAGTCCACTGGGTGGTACCGTTGAACCAGGTCGTGATGCCCGGCATCTCCAACAGGAAACGGTCGCCCTTCATCGAGAGCGTCCCCTCCACTTCGCCCATGAACCGGTTGTTCTCGTAAGTGTTCAGCTTGAAGGTTGCCTTGATGCCGCTATCCTTTGTCAGCAAGTCCGATGTCTTGTCGAGCACGGCCTTCGCTTGGTCGGCATTCTGCCCGTAGCCCGTCAACAGGGAGAGGAACAGTAGGCAACAGGTGAGTAGGTATCTGTGTTTCATTGTTGTCGCCGGGTCTTTTAATGGTTAAACTCTTTGATGTTCTGTATCCGCATCTCCAGGTCTGTCTCGTCGATGCAGAGCACTTCACGCGGCTTGCTGCCTTGTGCCGGTCCCACGATGCCGGCCTTTTCCAGCTGGTCCATGAGTCGTCCTGCCCGGTTGTAGCCTATGGAGAACTTCCGTTGGATGAGCGACGTAGATCCTTGCTGGTTGATGACAATCAGGCGTGCCGCGTCTTCGAACATCGGGTCGAGGTGGTTGAGGTCCACATCCGCGGCACCTCCTCCGCCGCCCTCTTCCTCCGGCGTATCGGGTTCCGGCAGGATGAACGCGTGCGGATAGCTCTGCTGATGGTCGATGTAGTTGGCGATGCGCTCCACTTCGGGCGTGTCGACAAAGGCGCACTGCACACGCACCGTGTCGCTGCCTTGCAGGTAGAGCATGTCGCCCCGTCCAATCAGCTGCTGGGCGCCGGAGCGGTCGAGGATGGTACGTGAGTCTATCATGGACGAAACCTTCAGTGCCATACGTGCCGGGAAGTTCGCCTTGATGGAACCCGTGATGATGTTGGTGGTAGGTCGTTGCGTGGCGATGATGGCGTGTATGCCCACGGCACGCGCCAGCTGGGCGATGCGGACAATCGGGAACTCCACCTCTTTGCCTGCCGTCATGATAAGGTCGCCAAACTCGTCGATGATGACCACGATGTAAGGCATGAAGTGGTGTCCGTTGTTCGGGTTCAGCTTGCGCTCCTTGAACTTCTCGTTGTATTCCTTGATGTTTCGGCAACCCGCCTCTTTCAGCAGCATGTAACGCGTGTCCATCTCCTTGCAGAGTGAGTTCAGTGTCTTCACCACCTTCTTCACGTCCGTGATGATGGCATCCTCCTCCTCATCCAGTTTGGCGAGGAAGTTACGCTCGATGGGCGCGTAGATGGCGAACTCCACCTTCTTCGGGTCGATGATGACGAACTTCAGTTCTGCCGGATGCTTCTTGTACAGTAAGGAGGTGACGATAGCGTTCAACGCCACGGACTTGCCCTGACCGGTGGCACCGGCTACCAACAGGTGGGGTGCCTTGGCGAGGTCTGCCATGTAGACTTCGTTGGTGATTGTCTTTCCCAACGCCATAGGCAAGTCGTAGGTGGTCTCCTGGAACTTCTTGCTGGCGATGATGTCCCACATCGGCACAATCATCTTGCGGGCGTTCGGCACCTCGATACCGATGGTGCTCTTGCCAGGTATCGGGGCGATGATACGGATGCCTTCGGCGGCCAGGCAGAGGGCGATGTCGTTCTCCAGATTGCGTATCTTGGCGATGCGCACGCCCTGTGCCGGCGTTATCTCATAGAGGGTGATGGTCGGTCCTACGGTAGCCATGATGGACGAAATCTCCACATTGAAGCTGCGCAACACCTCGATGATGCGGTTCTTGTTGGCGGTCTGCTCGTCCATGTCGATGGAGGGCGTGTTGTTCTCGTACTTCTTCAGCAGGTCGAGGGTAGGATAGTGGTAATTCTCCAGGTCGAGTTTCGGGTTATAAGGCTCCAGCGGTGTCACCTTTTCGTCCTCGGGCGTTCCGCCTACCTTCACCTCCAGAATCCCGTCGTCCGGCTTCTCCTCCGGCTCTTCCGTGTCGGACCCATCCTTTGCGTACCTATTGCTGTAAGAATCTCCTATCTCTTCGAGGTCAATGTCGCCCGGCTCAACCTCCTCGCGTTCTTCATCCGAAGTACCCGTTGAAACGGCATCGACATTCGTCAAGTCCAGTGTCAGCGGCTTGGGTTCGGTATCCGTATTGTCCGCCAAGTCCAGCTGCGGGTCGGTCTTTGCGGATTCCTTCTCTGAGGTTTCGGGGGGTGTATTGTCGTCAACGCTTTCGCCATCCGTCTCCTCCGTCTTCTCTTTCTTGCGGAAGTGGATGCTCGGATGCAAAATCGTGCGAATGAGTTTTATGGTTTTCCGGCTGAGGAACACGGCGAACAGGATGCCCGTCACCAGCAACAGCAGAGCGAGACCTGGCGCACCGATTTGTGAGCAGAGCCACAGCTTCACGTTGTGTCCGTGCATGCCGCCCGGATAGAAGAAACTGTCGTAGAGAACCTCCTCCATGGCGAAACTCATGAAGACCGAACCCCAAATGAGCAGAAACGCGCAGACGAGGAACCACTTCCACAGTTTCACGCGGTAGGCGCGCATCAGCTTCAGTCCCGTAACGGCGAGGAAAATGGCGAGGAAGAACGACGGGATGCCGAAGCATCCGTTGATGAGATATTCCGCAACCTGCGCGCCTCGTGCGCCGGCATAGTTTTGGATGTGGTTGTGCACGGAGAGCAGTTCGCCGTCCTGGGGTTTCTCCAGGATGCTCTGGTCTGCCGCCCCCGTAACGAAGAACGACGTAAAGGCCAGCAGCAGATAGATTGCCGCGATGGCACAGAGTATTCCGACGACGAAATGTGCCGTTTCGTTCTTCACGAACCCCGTGACGCTATGTGTTTTTGCCGGTTTGGCCTCCGGCTTCGTTGTTGCTTTACTCTTGGCTTTAACCATGTACGAAAAACTTTTTCCAATGGGCTACAAAGGTAATGGAAAGAATCGAAATCTTGGGCAACTGAACCAAAGAATCTGCCTCCGATTATTTTTTGGCCAAACCGATGGAAGGGGAACGGCTTTTTTCTTACCTTTGCGGTTCGTAAATGAGAAATATGAAGAATCAGTCACAAGTTATATTCGACAAGAATACCGTGGAATTCGTCACGGTGGCGGCGGAGTTCTGCGCCTACCTGGAACAGGCCGAGGCGCACCGGCGGTCTGAGTTTGTCGATACCATTCTGAAGATATTGCCGTTGCTCTACCTGAAAGCCTCCATGCTTCCTCCCTGTGAGACGATGGGTGACTACGCCCCCGAAAGTTTTGTCACCGAAGCCGACTACGAAGTCGTCCGCACGGCTTTGGCGGGTCTGATGGGCGGCAAGGATGACTATCTGGACGTGTTCGTGCAGGACATGGTCTACAGCGACACGCCGATAAAGAAGAATATCTCCGAGGACTTGGCGGACATCTACCAGGACGTGAAGAACTTCGTCGGTGTCTTCCGTCTGGGACTCGACGAGACGATGCACGATGCCGTCGCCATCTGTCGCGAGAACTTCGGCCACTATTGGGGACAAACTCTGGTGAACACCATGCGTGCGCTGCACGATGTGAAGTATGGGGATCCTGCCGATGAGGATGAAGAGGAGGAGGCGTTCGATGAGTAAGGTCATACAGAATACCATTGCGAAACAGGAGGTCAATACGCTGCCCGTGGCCGCTTTCGGGGGACGCATCATCACGATACAGACCGAGGCGGACACCGACAAGGCCGTGGCTTACCTCATGAATTACTCCATGGTGGGCGTGGATACCGAGACCCGTCCTTCCTTTGTGAGCGGGCACAACCACAAAGTGGCCCTGCTTCAAGTCTCCACCGACGAAGTCTGTTTCCTCTTTCGCCTCAACTACATTGGACTGCCCGCCTCGCTGCAGCAGTTTCTCGAGGACAAGCGGGTGATGAAGATAGGTCTCTCGTTGAAGGATGACTTCGGGGCCCTGCACAAACGTTCCTCTTTCGAGCCGGGGGCGTTTCTTGAGCTGCAACAGTATGTGGCTGACTTCGGCATCGATGACAAGAGCCTTCAGCGCGTCTATGCCATCCTGTTCGGCCAGCGCATTTCCAAGGCGCAACGGCTCAGCAACTGGGAGGCGGAGGTGCTCAATGACAAACAGAAACTCTACGCTGCTACTGACGCCTGGGCTTGCCTCAAGATTTACGAATACGTGGAGGGCCTCAAACAGAGCGGCGACTATGTAGTGGAGAAGAAACCTATAGAAAAAACAGAAAAAAAGATAAACGCAGAAACGGAGAATCATGGAGTACAGACATGTGTTTCTTAGACCGGGTAAAGAGGAGTCGCTCCGCCGATTCCACCCGTGGATATTTTCGGGTGCCATCCAATCCATCGATGGCGAGCCCGAAGAGGGTGAGGTGGTGAAGGTTTTCACGGCTGGCAAAGAGTTCATCGCCGTAGGCCACTATCAGATAGGCAGCATTGCCGTCAGGGTGTTGTCGTTTGTGGACGAGCCTGTCGACTTTGACTTCTGGAAGCGGAAAATCGCCATCGCCTACCGTGTGCGCCAAACCATTGGCGTGGCGGGCAATCCCAATAACAATACCTATCGACTGGTGCATGGTGAGGGTGACAATCTGCCCGGACTGGTCATCGACATCTATGGCGCAACAGCCGTAATGCAAGCCCATTCCGTGGGTATGCACGTCGACCGCCAGGCCATCGCTGACGCTCTTTGTGCCGTGATGGGCGACACGGTGCAGAATATCTTCTACAAGTCCGAAACCACGCTTCCCTTCAAGGCTGAGCTTGGTCAAGAGAACGGTTTTATCAAGGGTGGAAGCACGGACAACGTGGCCATTGAGAACGGGCTGAAGTTTCATGTAGACTGGCTCAAGGGACAGAAGACAGGCTTCTTTGTGGACCAGCGTGAGAACCGTGCCTTGTTGGAGCGTTACGCTAAAGACCGGGATGTCCTCAATATGTTTTGCTACACTGGAGGCTTCTCTTTCTATGCCATGCGCGGCGGTGCCAAGTCCGTCCACTCTGTCGACAGCTCCGCCAAAGCCATTGACCTCACCAACCAGAATGTGGAGCTCAACTTCCCGGGTGATACCCGTCACGAAGCCTTTGCCGAGGATGCTTTCAAGTTTCTCGACCGCATGGGCGACCGCTATGATCTCATCATCCTCGACCCGCCCGCATTCGCCAAACACAAAGAAGCGTTGCGCAACGCTCTGCAGGGCTACCGCAAGCTGAACGCTAAGGCTTTCGAGAAAATCAAGCCGGGAGGTATCCTTTTCACGTTCTCCTGCTCGCAGGTGGTGACGAAGGACAACTTCCGCACGGCCGTGTTTACCGCCGCCGCCATGTCGGGTCGCAGTGTGCGCATTCTGCATCAGCTCACCCAACCCGCTGACCACCCGGTGAACATCTACCATCCCGAAGGCGAGTACCTGAAGGGTTTGGTGCTCTATGTGGAGTAGGACAGGACGTTCAAGGAACCAGTAAAATCCTTAATAAATACGGTATACGCCGCTGCTTGTGCGCTGTTTTTCAGAGTATGGGCAGCGGCGTTTGCACTATCGCTGAGTAGCCAATAGAAGGATATCTATTTGTTAATAGATTGAAAAAATGAAGCGAATCGTTTGGAGGGTAGAATAATCTCTCTATATTTGCAACGGATTTGAATTTGTAATCATTACAATATTGGAAGATGAAAACGATTGAACTGGTTAGCGAGTTGGAAAGATACGGCATCAAGGCTTCCGTGCAACGGATGGCGATAATGCACTATCTGCTGACGCATCGCACACATCCGACAGTGGACGAAATCTTTACGGCCTTGTCGCCAAGGTATCCGACACTGTCGCGCACGACGGTCTACAATACGCTAAAGCTCTTCGTTGAGCACGGAGCTACGCAGATGTTGACTATCGATGAAAAAGTAACCTGCTTCGATGGTGACGTCACGCCCCACGCGCACTTCCTCTGCCGTCAGTGTGGACGGATTCTCGACATTCCGTTGCAGAACGTCAACAAGGAGGACTCTTCCTGTTTGACCATTGACGGCAACCGGGTGACGGAGGTTCACCAATATTACAAAGGCATTTGCAAAGACTGTCTACGCAAGTTGGACAAGGTCGACTGAGAATGGAACAAAATTGATAGAGATATTTGAATAACTAACTAACTTTTAAAAATTACGACTATGGCTAAGAAATTTATTTGTACTGTATGTGGTTATGTTCATGAAGGTAACGAAGCTCCCGAGCGCTGCCCACAATGTAAGGCACCGGCTTCCAAGTTCAAAGAACTGGACGAGACTGCCGCATTGACGTTCGAGACCGAACACGTGATTGGCGTTGCCAAAGGCTGCGACGAGGAGATGCTGAAAGACCTGAACGCGCATTTCAACGGTGAGTGCTCGGAAGTGGGCATGTATCTGGCAATGAGCCGTCAGGCCGACCGCGAAGGTTATCCCGAAGTGGCTGAGGCTTTCAAACGCTACGCATGGGAAGAGGCGGAGCACGCTGCCAAGTTTGCCGAACTGTTGGGCGACATGGTGTGGGACACCAAGACCAACCTTGAGAAGCGCATGAGTGCCGAGTCTGGAGCTTGCGCCGACAAGAACCGCATCGCACGCCGTGCCAAGGAACTGAACCTTGACGCTATCCACGACACCGTTCACGAAATGGCGAAGGACGAGGCCCGTCACGGCAAAGGCTTCGAAGGTCTGTACAACCGTTACTTCAAGAAGTAAGGATTAGTAATTGTTTAGTGTGCCCACGACATTGGTCGACGGGGCAGGAATACAAGGGCTTTGGTCGAGTGTGAAAACTTGCCAAGGCCCTTCGTCGTAATGAGGTGTGGGTTGTAACGTTATCCGGCAAAGACTTTACGATAGAGTAAATTCTTTCCGTAAAAAGACGGAGGTATTTCGGAAAAGTGTACTTTTGTGTCATCGCTGCGCCTGATATAGACCGGGCATTGGCGTGAACCAAACCGTTAAACTGAAAAGCTGAACTTATGAATCTGTTTTATACCCCGAACATTGAGACGACGGACGAGCTGCCCGAAGAGGAGGCGGCACACTGCATGCGCGTGTTGCGCCTGCAACAAGGCGACGAACTGATGCTGACCGATGGCAAGGGCTGCTTCTATAAGGCGGAGATTGCCGGCACGAGCGGTAAACGCTGCCGTGTGCGCATCATCGAACGTACCGAACAGGAACCGCTTTGGAACGGCCATCTGCACCTCGCTTTGGCACCCACCAAGAACATGGACCGCACCGAGTGGTTCGTCGAGAAAGCTACGGAGATAGGCTTCGATGAGTTGACGTTCCTCAACTGCCGCTATTCGGAACGCCGTACGGTGAAGCCGGAGCGGGTGGACAAAATCCTCGTCTCCGCCATGAAGCAGTCACTCAAGGCTCGCAAGCCGGTGCTCAACGAGATGACGGATTTCCGGAAGTTCGTCAGTCAGCCCTTTACCGGAGGAAAGTTTATCGCCCACTGTCACCCGGGTGAGAAGACCCCGTTGAAGCAAGCGATCCGACCCGGCGATGATTCCTTGGTGTTGATAGGTCCCGAAGGGGATTTCAGTGAAGAAGAAGTCGCTCTCGCCCTCTCCTGCGGCTTCGTTCCCGTCAGCCTCGGCAAGTCCCGTTTGCGTACCGAAACCGCGGCTCTCGTTGCTTGCCACCTAATGAATCTCTGCAATCAGATAGGCTGAAAAACGTAAGTACTTACGTGTCCCAACGTAAGTACTTACGTAGCCCGATGAAAGTACTTACGTGACCCGATGTAAGTACTTGCGTTTTTTTCCCCCTTATTCCCACTCGATGGTCGAGGGTGGTTTGGAGGAGATGTCGTAGGTGACGCGGTTCACTCCCTTCACCTTGTTGATGATGTCGTTGGAGACCTTCGCCAGGAATTCGTAGGGTAGGTGAGCCCAGTCTGCCGTCATGGCATCCGTACTGGTGACGGCACGCAAAGCCACGGCACGTTCGTAGGTACGCTCGTCACCCATCACGCCGACACTCTGCACGGGCAGCAGGATGACACCCGCTTGCCACACCTGGTGGTAAAGAGCCGTCTCGTTACCCTCGGCATCCTTCGTGGTCCAGTCGCGCAAGCCTTGGATGAAGATGTCGTCAGCGTCCTGCAGGATGCGTACCTTCTCGGGGGTGATGTCGCCCAGGATACGCACAGCCAGTCCCGGTCCCGGGAAGGGGTGGCGCGTAATCAAGTGTTCGGGCATTCCCAGTTGGCGACCTACGCGGCGAACCTCGTCCTTGAAGAGCAAGCGCAGAGGCTCGCAGAGCTTGAGGTTCATCTTCTCGGGCAGTCCGCCCACGTTATGGTGACTCTTGATAGTCGTTCCGGTGATGGAGAGTGATTCGATGCAGTCGGGATAGATGGTTCCTTGTGCCAGCCATTTCACGTCTTTCAGCTTGCGGGCCTCTTCGTCGAACACGTCAATGAAGCCCTTGCCTATGATTTTGCGTTTGCGCTCAGGCTCGGTCACACCAGCCAATTCGCTGAAGAACTTCTGGCTCGCGTCCACGCCGATAACGTTCAGCCCGAGGCACTCGTAGTCGTGGAGCACATTCTTGAACTCGTTCTTGCGCAGCATGCCGTGGTCTACGAAGATGCAGGTCAGGTTCTTGCCAATGGCGCGGTTGAGCAACACTGCCGCTACCGATGAATCCACGCCTCCGCTCAGTCCGAGCACCACCTTGTCATCGCCCAACTTCTCCTTCAGCTGAGCCACCGTGCTCTCGATGAACGAAGCCGCGCTCCAGTCCTGTTTGC
Source organism: Acutalibacteraceae bacterium (assembly GCA_963652075.1). GTDB lineage: Bacteria > Bacteroidota > Bacteroidia > Bacteroidales > Bacteroidaceae > Phocaeicola_A. Next base: position 1,429 of record CAVJRQ010000028.1, on the reverse strand, counting down.
TGCCGCAGATGTCCACCACGAAGTTTTTCAGTATCTGTGTGCCGTCCTCGCTGTGGAACACCTCAGGATGGAACTGCACGCCCCACAGCTTCTCGTTGTTGGCTTGGTAGGCGGCCACTGCCACCTTGTCCGTGGAGGCGATGATGCTGAAGTTGTCGGGGATGGCGGTGATGGTATCACCGTGGCTCATCCACACCTGTGAATTGTCGCGCACATCCTTCAGCAAGGGGTTTGTATGGTCAAACTTGGCCAACCGGGCACGTCCATATTCGCGGGTACCGGCCGGCTCCACCTTGCCGCCGTTGGTGTAGGCCATGAACTGAGCCCCGTAGCAGATGCCCAAGAGAGGGTATTTGCCGCGGATGCCGGTGAGGTCTACCTTGAAAGCTTTCTCATCGTACACCGAGAACGGGCTTCCCGAGAGGATGACACCGATGACCGACGGGTCGTCATGCGGAAACTTGTTGTAGGGCACGATTTCGCAGTAGGTGTCGAGCTCGCGTACGCGTCGCCCAATCAACTGAGTGGTTTGTGAACCGAAGTCAAGTATGATAATTTTTTCTTGCATAAGCTGGGTTTTAATTTTCAATTACGGCGCAAAGATAGTCATTTTCCAAACACGGGAAACTGTGCGGCTACTCTTTTCCGGCTTGTTCCTTCAACAAATCCCGGATTTCGGTGAGCAAAAGTTCCTCTTTGGTCGGTTCGGGGGCAGGAGCGGGAGCCGCCGGAGCCTCTTCCTCCTTTTTCTTCTTCGTGGTGAGTCGGGTGAGCAACTTGATGAAGAAGAAGATGGAGAGGGCGATGATGAGGAAGTCGAACGTTACCTGCAGGAAATTGCCGTAGTTGAGCGTGACGGCGGCCGCCACTTCCTTGCCGTCCTCAATGACGGCAGGTTTCATCACCAACTTCAGGTCGGTGAAGTTTACGCCGCCTATCAACAAACCGAGCGGTGGCATGATGATGTCCGCTACGACGGACGAAACAATCTTTCCGAACGCGCCACCGATGATTACACCGACGGCCATGTCAATCACGTTGCCCTTCATGGCAAACGCTTTAAACTCTTGAAGAATATCACTTTTTCCCATAGAAGCTTAGCTTTTTTTATTATTATTTTGGTGCGAATGTAAAAATATTTTCTTACTTTTGCATCCGAATTCAAAAATATTTTGGAAAAGAGTAAGACAGGATTCCCTTTCCGCTTGATAGATAGATAATTTAGACGTTATATTATAAACAATTTTTAAAGTTTTAATGAGATGATTAAAGTAGGTATTAATGGTTTTGGCCGTATCGGACGTTTTGTTTTCCGTGCAGCTCAGAAGAGAAACGACATTCAGATCGTTGGTATCAACGACCTCTGCCCGGTAGATTACATGGCTTACATGCTGAAGTATGACACAATGCACGGTCAGTTCGACGGTAC
>CAVJRQ010000027.1:0-8066 GCA_963652075.1 Acutalibacteraceae bacterium | reverse complement strand
GTAAGTACTTACATGAGCCAACGTAAGTACTTTCATCGGGCAACGTAAGTACTTTCATGCGTCATCGTAAGTACTTACGTTTTTCGGCCTGCTTTTCCCGAACGAACTTTGATTCCATAGACCGTTGATTTTTCAACGACTGGTTAACGGTTGGTCAATGGTTGGTTAACCGAATAATCGCCACCCGTTTTCCAGGCTGACCCCAATAAAGCCCAACTGGAACAGAAGCCGTTCAAACATAAAAGTCCGACCCAAAGGCCGGACTTTCTTTCTATCTGTTTTCTATGATAGCTTTTGCTTCTTCTAATTCAGTGTTCCTATTGAACGAGCCTGTATCTTCAGGCCTCTATCACTTACATTGCAGAGATTAAGGATATTTCTTACCCTAAATAAGACTTGAGCAACTTGCTCTGCGGGCACGAACGCAACTTGCGGATTGCCTTCTCCTTGATTTGACGGACACGCTCGCGCGTCAAGCCGAACTTGTCGCCAATCTCTTCAAGGCTCATCTCACGGTGATCAATGCCAAAGAAAGTTTGGATAATCTCCTTCTCCCGGGGAGTCAGCGTGGAGAGCGTGCGGTCAATCTCTTCGGAGAGCGACTCGCTCACCAGTGTATGGTCGGCCATAGGAGAATCGTCGTTCACAAGGACATCCAACAGACAGTTGTCCTCGCCCTCAACGAAAGAGGCATCCACAGAGACGTGACGACCCGAAACGCGCAAGGCATCGGAAATCTTGTCTTCCTCAAGACCCAACTCATCGGCAATTTCTCCGGCGGAAGCACGGCGTTCGTTCTCCTGTTCAAATTTGGCCAGCGCCTTGTTGATACGGTTGATGGAACCAACCTGGTTCAACGGCAGACGAACGATGCGCGACTGTTCGGCCAGGGCTTGCAGAATGGACTGACGAATCCACCATACGGCGTAGCTGATGAACTTGAATCCACGGGTCTCGTCGAACTTCTGGGCTGCCTTCACCAAACCGATGTTTCCCTCGTCAATCAGGTCAGCCAAACTCAAGCCTTGGTTCTGGTATTGCTTGGCTACGGAAACGACGAAACGAAGGTTCGCACGCACCAGCTTGTCCAACGCGGCTCCATCGCCCTTACGGATTCGCTGCGCAAGCTCCACCTCCTCATCAACGGAAATCAGCTCCTCACGGCCTATTTCACGCAAATAAGCCTCCAGTGACGCGGTCTCCCGGTTAGTTATACTTTTGTTTATCTTTAGCTGTCTCATTGTCTAAAGTTTGAAAATAGTGTGCAAAGTTACGATTTTTATCTTACGCCAAACCATCCACCTCAACAATAATTGTTAAAAGCGACACAATTCGTCGTACTCCAATTCAGTAACAAATAGTGTACCAAAGGAACTCCAAGTCCTTTCGCTTACAGATTGTCAGTTTCCCGTCCAAACGGGTGTCCGCCCCAGAGGGCATCAGGACACGAGCATCAGGACGCAAGTATCAGGATGAGAGACTGTCCTGCAAGGATACGCAGGAACATCGAGAGCGGATAGACAGTGGAATAACCCACGGCAGGCGCATCGTTGCCCGAGGCCTGGTTGGAGTAGGCCAATGCGGGTGGGTCGGTGTTGCTACCGGCAATCAAACCCATCAGCGTGAAATAGTTTATCTTGAAGCGCAAGCGGGCAATGATTCCCATGATGAGTAGTGGAATCACCGTGATGAGGAAACCGCAACCCACATAGAGCAGTCCGTCTCCCTCCACCACCGTCTGCACGAAATTGCCTCCAGCCTTGATGCCCACGCTGGCCAAGAAGAGCACAAGTCCGATTTCTCGCAGCATCAAGTTGGCGCTCATGGTGGTATAGGTGACCAGTTTCACCTTGTAGCCGAAACGTCCGATGAGGATGGCCACAATCAGCGGTCCGCCCGCCAAGCCCAGCTTGATGGGTGTCGGCATGCCCGGAATCATCACGGGCAGACTGCCGAAGAGGATTCCGATGAAGATACCCACGAAGATGGTGACGATGTTCGGGTGGTCAAGTCGCTTCAGCGAGTTACCCATCTTGGCGGCCACACGGTCTACGGCATCCTGCGGGCCGACCACCATCACGCGGTCGCCCACCTGCAGCGTCAGGTTACGGCTGGCGAACAAGTCCATACCGGAACGGTTCACACGGGTCACGTTGACACCGTACATACTGCTGAAGTGCATCTGTCCGAGGGTCTTGCCATTGACGTCCGGTTGCGTCACCAGGATGCGGCGCGATACCATCGGGGTGTCCTGTTTTTCCCAGTCCACTTCTATCTTAGGTCCAATGAAGGCAATGATGGGTTCGGCATCGTCCTCGGCGCAGACCACGAACAGCTGGTCGCCGACGTGTAACTCCGTGTCGCCCTTGGGGATGCTGACGTGCCCGTTATGGAGCAAGCGCGAGCAAACGAAGTCGCGTACCAGAAACGTGTGTACCTGGCTCAGCGTCTTGCCCTCCAGTGCACTGTTCTGCAGGCGCAGGTGCATCATGTGAGGTTTCAGGTGCGGATTGGCCTCCTCTTGTTGTTTAAGTTCGTCGTCCTCCTTCTTCAGGTTCACGCGGCAGAGGTAACGGATGGCGATGATGGAGCCGATGATGCCGATGACACCCAGCGGATAGGCACAGGCGTAACCCATGGCAATCTCCGGCCCGTGGTAGTGTATCTGCGTCAACGCCTCGTTGGCGGCACCCAGACCCGGGGTGTTGGTGACGGCTCCGTAGAGGATGCCGACCATCATAGGCAGTTCGATGCGGCCACCCAGAATATAGTAGAGGAACAACGCCACAGCAATGTTGAGCAGGATGATGCCCACGGCAATCATGTTCATCGTGATGCCGCCCTTCTTGAACGACGAGAAGAACGACGGACCCACCTGCAGTCCGATGCAGAAGACGAACAGTATCAAACCGAAATCCTGGATAAAATTCAGTATGGGCACGTTCCCCGTAAAGCCGAAGTGACCGGCCAAGATGCCGGCAAACAAAACGAACGTAACACCCAAAGAAACTCCGGCAAACTTAATCTTGCCAAGCAACACGCCCACGGCTATCACAAATGAGTAGAGAAGCACGATGTGGGCGATTGAATTTTCATCAAACAACAGGGTTTGCAGCCAATCCATACAATCTTTTTTAAAACCGGGCGCAAAATTACGCTTTTTTGTTCATCCGACACCAACTTAGGGAGAGTTATTTTGCAAAAAAAAGTAACACACCCTCCACCTTCGCCCGAGCGGAAGCTCCCAACCCGAAGCTGGCCGCCTCAGGTGAGGAGTTTTTCACCCTCCTCCCGGTTAAGTTGGGAGTTCCCTTTCTTTTTGTTACGTCAACAGAGCAAACGAACCCGGCATAAGGCGGTGAACTTGACAAATGGGCAACGGATATTGCCGACATGAACAAAAAAAGTGGGGAAAGGAGTTGTTGTTCTCAAGTAATTGCTATCTTTGCCCCAACATATTTTTCCGGGAAGGATGGCCCGAATCGGCTCAACGCGGTCTTTACGCAAGATTGCGGCGGGTTGTTGCGGGCCGTTTCCTTTCGCTGACAAATGACTGTTATTAATCTTAATTGTACGATAAACTATGGCAGATAGTAAAGAAAAGCTCTTCTCTGATTTTGGCCACGTAAGCACCCAGGAATGGATGGACAAAATCGTTGTAGACCTTAAAGGAGCTGACTATGAAAAGAAACTCGTCTGGAAGACCAACGAGGGATTCAAAGTGAAGCCCTTCTACCGTCAGGAAGACCTGGAAGGACTCAAAACGACAGACTCATTGCCGGGCACCTACCCCTACGTGAGAGGCATCAACAAGGACGACAACACCTGGTACATCCGCCAGGACATCGTTGCGGACGATGCCAAGGCGGCCAACGCCAAGGCACTGGACATCCTCAACAGGGGTGTGGATTCGCTGGGCTTCGTCATCAAGGGAAAGGACGTGAACGCGGCCTTCGTGGAGACGTTGCTCCATGAGATTTGCGCCGAGTGCATCGAGCTCAACTTCAGCACCTGTCCCAACCATAGCGTGGAGCTGGCGCAGATTTTAGTGAATTACTTCCGCGCCAAGGGCTATGACCTCAGCAAGCTGATAGGATCCATCCAGTATGACCCGATGGAGAAGATGATGAGCCGCGGCAAGGACTTGAGCGACTTCAGCGCCACCGCCAAAGCATTGGTGGAGGCAGTGAAAGAGCTGCCGCAGTACCGCTGCATCGCCGTCACTCCCCTCGCGCTCAACAACGCCGGGTCCTACATCTCACAAGAGTTGGGCTACGCCTTGGCTTGGGGTAACGAATACATGAGCCAACTTACCGAAGCCGGCATCTCCGCCGACGAGGCCGCCAACCGCATCAAGTTCAACTTCGGCATCAGCTCCAACTACTTCATGGAGATTGCCAAGTTCCGTGCGGCACGCATGCTGTGGGCCCACATCGTCAAGGAGTACGGCCCGTCGAGCGACGAGGCTTGCAAGATGGTCGCCCACGCCGAGACCTCCTCGTTCAACCTCACCCTGTTCGATGCGCACGTCAACCTGCTGCGCACGCAGACAGAGACCATGAGTGCCGCCCTCGCCGGTGTACACTCCATCACCGTCACCCCGTTCGACAAGGCCTACGAGACTCCGGATGACTTTGCCGAGCGCATCGCGCGCAACCAACAGCTGCTGCTCAAGGAAGAAGCGCACCTCAACCGGGTGGTCGACCCGGCAGCCGGCTCCTACTACATCGAGAACCTCACCTCGTCCATCGCCAACCAAGCATGGAGCATCTTCCTCAAGGTGGAAGAGGAGGGCGGATTCCTGGAAGCCGTGAAGGCAGGCCGTGTGCAGGCCGACATCAACGAGAGCGGCAAGGCGCGCCACGCCGCCGTCTCTAAACGCAAGGAAATCCTGCTCGGTACCAACCAATATCCTAACTTCAACGAGCTGGCCGGCGAGAAACGCCCCGTCGGGAAAGCCGCTTGCTGCGGCGGTCACGAGGGCGACACCTGCGAGAAGCCTATCGCCACGCTCAACTTCGACCGTGAGGCGAGCGAGTTCGAGGCGCTCCGCCTGCAGACCGAGGCCTCAGGCAAACGTCCGAAAGCCTTCATGCTCACCATCGGCAACCTGGCCATGCGTCAGGCCCGCGCGCAGTTCTCGTGCAACTTCCTGGCCTGTGCAGGCTATCAAGTCATCGACAACCTCGGATTCAAGAGCGTGGAAGAGGGCGTAGAAGCCGCCGTGAAAGCCGGTGCCGACATCGTGGTCATCTGCTCCAGCGACGATGAGTACGCCGAGTACGCCATCCCCGCATTCAAGGCTCTTGCCGGACGCGCCATGTTCATCGTGGCAGGTGCTCCCGCTTGCATGGAAGAGCTGCAGGCTGCCGGCATCGAGAACTTCATCCACGTCCGCGTGAACGTGTTGGATACACTGAGACAATACAACGCCAAGTTAGGAATTAAGTAAGTTAATGACACTATGAGAAAAGATTTCAAACACATCGATATCTATGCCGGCATCCAAGCCGCCGACGGCAAGGAATGGCAGAAAGCCAACGGCATCACCCCCAACTGGAAGACACCGGAGCACATCGAAGTGAAGCCGGTCTACACGAAAGAGGACCTCGAAGGCATGGAACACCTCGACTTCGTGGCCGGCATTCCGCCCTACCTGCGCGGCCCCTACTCCATGATGTACACCTTCCGTCCCTGGACCATCCGTCAGTACGCCGGATTCTCCACCGCCGAAGAGTCCAATGCCTTCTACCGCCGCAACCTGGCTTCCGGTCAGAAAGGTCTCTCCGTGGCCTTCGACCTCCCTACGCACCGCGGCTACGACCCCGACCATGAACGTGTCGTGGGCGACGTGGGCAAGGCGGGCGTTTCCATCTGCTCGCTGGAGAACATGAAGGTGCTCTTCGACGGCATCCCCTTGAACAAGATGTCCGTCTCCATGACCATGAACGGAGCCGTGCTACCCATCCTGGCCTTCTACATCAACGCCGGACTGGAACAGGGCGCCAAGCTCGAAGAGATGGCAGGAACCATACAGAACGACATCCTCAAGGAGTTCATGGTGCGCAACACCTACATCTATCCGCCCGCATTCTCGATGAAGATTATCTCCGACATCTTCGAGTACACCTCGCAAAAGATGCCTAAGTTCAACTCCATCTCCATCTCGGGCTACCACATGCAGGAAGCCGGAGCCACGGCGGACATCGAGTTGGCCTACACGCTGGCCGACGGACTGGAGTACCTGCGTGCCGGAGTGGCCGCGGGCATCGACATCGACGCTTTCGCTCCGCGCCTCTCCTTCTTCTGGGCCATCGGCATGAACCACTTCATGGAGATTGCCAAGATGCGCGCCGCCCGCATGCTGTGGGCGAAGATTGTGAAACAGTTCAACCCGAAGAACCCCAAGTCGCTGGCACTGCGTACCCACAGCCAGACATCCGGATGGTCGCTCACCGAGCAAGACCCGTTCAACAACGTGGGCCGCACCTGCATCGAGGCCATGGCAGCCGCTCTGGGTCATACCCAGTCGCTCCACACCAACGCCCTCGACGAGGCCATCGCCCTGCCAACGGACTTCTCCGCCCGCATCGCGCGTAACACGCAGATTTACATCCAGGAAGAGACATACATCTGTAAGAACGTCGACCCGTGGGGCGGTTCCTACTACGTGGAGTCACTCACCAACGAGCTGGCGCACAAGGCATGGGAGCACATCCAGGAAATCGAGAGCCTGGGCGGTATGGCCAAAGCCATCGAGACCGGCATCCCCAAGATGCGTATCGAGGAAGCTGCCGCCCGCACACAGGCGCGTATCGACTCGGGCGTGCAGACCATCGTCGGCACCAACAAGTACCGTCTGGAGAAGGAAGACCCCATCGACATCCTCGAAGTGGACAACACCGCCGTGCGTCTGGAGCAGATAGAAAACCTCAAGCGTCTGCGCGAAGGCCGCAACGAGGCCGAGGTGCAGCGTGCGCTCGATGCCATCACCGAGTGTGTCCGCACCAAGAAGGGCAACCTGCTGGAACTGGCCGTGGAGGCGGCGCGCGTGCGTGCCACCCTGGGCGAGATTTCATACGCGTGCGAGAAGATTGTAGGAAGATACAAAGCTGTCATTAGAACCATATCAGGAGTGTATTCATCAGAAAGTAAGAAAGATTCAGACTTCGCGAGAGCTTGCGAGCTGACAGAGAAATTCGCTAAGAAAGAGGGACGCCGTCCGCGCGTCATGATTGCCAAGATGGGCCAGGACGGCCACGACCGCGGTGCGAAGGTTGTCGCCACGGGATACGCCGACTGCGGTTTCGACGTGGACATGGGTCCGTTGTTCCAAACCCCGGCAGAGGCTGCCCGCGAAGCGGTGGAGAACGATGTCCACTTGGTGGGTGTCTCGTCGTTGGCAGCAGGTCACAAGACGCTGATTCCGCAGATTATCGAAGAGCTGAAGAAGCTGGGTCGCGAGGACATTCTGGTGGTAGCCGGAGGTGTCATTCCTCCGCAGGACTACGACTTCCTCTACAAAGCCGGCGTGGTAGCCATCTTCGGCCCGGGAACCTCCGTAGCCAAGGCCGCCTGCCAGATTATGGAAATCCTGTTGGGTGAGGAGTAACCCCTCCCCTCTTTTGTCCGCTTAGGGAGCAGTCCCTAAGCGGACAAATACGGATTCACGAAATCAGCGAAGCCCAACCGTTTTCAGCAGCAAGCCGTGCGAACGCTGAATCGAACACTGAACCGATCAAGCAGTGCGAGCACTGAACTGACCAAACCGTACTCACGAATCCGTACGGACAGGTCGCAAATCAAACATCCGCCCCGTCAGACTCCGTTAGGGAGACTGATGGGGCGGATGTTTCGTAGGATGGAGTGCTTCTTTGGTCCTTCATTATTGGGGGTCAGTCCGGAAACCGGGTGGCGATTATTCGGTTAACCGACCATTGACCAACCGTTAACCAGCCGTTAACCAAAGTCCGTTCGTTCGGGGAGGGTGTCCTAATGTCGTACGACCATGCACCCTAACGTCGTACGACTATAGTACCTCATGTCGTACGTTAACTGACCCTCAT
>CAVJRQ010000026.1:67-9289 GCA_963652075.1 Acutalibacteraceae bacterium | reverse complement strand
AGCCAACGTAAGTACTTACGTGAGCCATCGTAAGTACTTTCATCGGGCAACGTAAGTACTTGCGTTTTCGGACTGCCCCGGAATATCCGCTGACCTTATATATTGCGAGAGTACTTGCGTGGACACACGTACGGTGTTGCAAAATTTTCAAGCAAGCTTGATGTTTTGCGTTCGATTTGCCCTATCTTTGTCCACCAACTGAGCCATGAAATACAAACTGATCGCCTACCGGAAAAGTGAAGACATCCCTCCCCGACCGGAGAAGGACATCTTTCATTCTGCCACGCTCTTCAAGGTGTATGAACAGACATCGGGATACCACCCTGTCCTCATCGAGGTATCCGACAACGGCATCCCCTTGGCGCGTCTGCTGGCGGTGGTGCGCAAAAGCGTCCGTTTGTTTCCGCCCTCCATCATCAAACGTTGCGAGGTCTATGGCTTTGGCGAATACTTCCTTGAACAAGGGACGAGCGGAGGCAATGCCGAGCCGGGAGGATACGCCGACACCAAAGACATCGTTTTCGACCAGATGCTCACGTTCCTCACCCGCCACCTTCTGAAGAAATGCTTCCTGATAGAGTTCCGAAATCTGGACAATGCGCTGTTCGCCTATAACAGTTTCCGCAAGAACGGCTATTTCCCCGTCAACTGGTTGCGCATCCACAACTCTCTCCACAGCAAACCGCCCTATGAACGGCTCAGCGGTTCGCGCAGGCGACAGATTGCGTTGGCTCTGAAAAACGGCGTGACCGTGCAGGCCGCTACGACCGAGGAGGAGGTGCGCGCCTTGGGACGGCTGCTCAAGCGCAACTATGCGTCGAAGATCCGGAAGCACTTCCCCGGCCTCAGCTTCTTCCCCCAGCTGCTAAAGCAGGAGAGGGACAAGGAGACGGGAAAAATCTTCGTGGTGAAATACAAAGGCCGCATCATCGGCGGCTCCGTCTGTCTCTATTCCAACGAGAACGCTTACCTGCTCTTCTCCGGGGGGCTGCGCAAGAGCTACCCCAAGCAATACCCCGGCGTTCTGGCCGTGTGGGCAGCCCTCACCTACGCCTACGAGCAGGGATACAAGCACATGGAGTTTATGGACGTGGGTCTCCCCTTCAACCGTCATGGCTACCGGGACTTCCTCCTCCGCTTTGGCGGCGCCCAATACAGCACCCGCCGCTGGTTCCGCTTCCGTTGGTCGTGGCTCAACAAGCTGCTGACCTACCTTTATATATAAGGGGGAGCTGTTCGGTCAACCGCCTACAGACGCTTATCCAGGAATTCCAACAGACGCAGCTGCACCTTCGGGCCGCAATAGTGCGGCATATCCCATATTTCGGTTTCAAGCCTGTCGTCCGCATGCTGGTCTCTCCACACTTTCCGCATCTCGGAGAACGCCTTGTTCACGGAGATTGGAGGAAAGAGCTTGTCTTTGGAACCGTTGATGAAAAGCATCGGTTTGGGACAAGCGATGGACGCAATATGAGGATAGTCCAGATAGCGCCGGATGCCCGGGATGACGTAGCACCACTCTTCATGCTGAATCAGGCCATGTACCGGATTCACCTGGTATTCGGCGGTATGCATCCAGCAGATGGATACGCCCACCTTCACCTTGTCGGTCAATGACGCAAGCATCCATGAACGGTATCCCCCCATGGAAAAGCCCATACAGCCAATGCGGCTTGCGTCGACCTCGGGAAGCGTGGCGAGGAAATCCACGGAATAGACATCGTCGAAGCTCATCCAGGAACTGATGTTCCGGCCCAACATCATGAAGTCTCCCACAATGTATTTATACATGTCCCACGACGTGCCGCCTTTCACGCCCCGGTCGCCCCAAAAAGGAGCGTCGACGGCAAAGACTACATAGCCTTTTGAAGCAAGGTAATCACCGACATACTGGCCATCGTAACATTTTACAATCCAAGCGTCGGCATCCGCCACAACGGAATCGGCAACCGCAAAAGGGCGAATCATCTTCTCCTTGCCTATGGAGAAATGGCCGCCATGGTCGTGCAGCAACACCACGGCCGGGAAGGGACCCTCCCCGTCAGGAATCAGTTCATACGCTTCCACCCGCGAATAGGCATCCAGGTTAAAGGCGAGCTTCCGTGCACGATAACCTTGACGTTTCTCCTCTGCCACCACCTTCATGTTGTACTCAGCCGCCGGTTTGGGAGGAATGAGCATCTCTTCACGGAGTTTATTCCGTGCGGCCGTGCGCCACAGGTCGAACTCACGGATATCACTATTACCCCACGCCAAGGGATAATCCAACTCTTTTTGCAACTCATCGAGGAAAACCGGATGTTCACCATCGAACATATACCGAGCCACCTCGTCCTGTGCCGACACGCGACACAGGGCAACAGACAATAAAATAAGTAATGAAAGCCGTTTCATGGTTATTGATTTATTCGTTTTCGGTGCAAATTTATCATTCATATCAATGAAACAAAGCATTAGATTCGTTTTTTTAATTACAACTGTGCTTTAAGGCTCTTCCGACGTTAAAATTAAGCAACTTACTGCAAGGAGGTTTACCCTGCATGTTACCCATTATTAACACCCCTTAGGCACAAATAATTGAAGAAATATTTCTCTATTCTATTCAAAATACGTTCCTTTGTATTCAGTTTCAAACAAACGGTTAATTTAACCATCTAAATAAATAATAGAACTATGAAGATTTCGCACATTGAGCATCTGGGCATTGCCGTGAAAAGCATCGAAGAGGCGTTGCCTTATTATGAAGAGGTTTTGGGTCTGAAGTGTTACAACATCGAGGTAGTGGAAGACCAAAAGGTGAAAACCGCCTTCCTGAAGGTCGGTGACACGAAGCTGGAACTGCTTGAGCCGACAAGTCCGGATAGTACAATCGCCAAATTTATTGAGAACAAGGGTGCAGGCGTGCATCATGTGGCTTTCGCTATCGAAGACGGCGTGGCCAACGCTTTGGCTCACGCCGAGTCGAAAGGCATCCGCCTGATTGACAAGGCTCCGCGTAAAGGCGCAGAGGGACTGAACATCGCTTTCCTTCACCCGAAATCGACATTGGGCGTATTGACAGAACTTTGTGAACATTAATTATAAAGAGAATTAATTGTTATGAGCAATCAATTAGAAAGAATCAAAGAGCTGGTGGAGCTTCGCACACAGGCTCGCTTAGGAGGTGGCGAGAAGGCCATCGAAAAGCAACACGCGAAAGGGAAATACACAGCCCGCGAACGCATCACTATGCTTTTGGACAAAGGAAGTTTTGAGGAACTTGATATGTTCGTCAGACACCGCTGTACCAACTTCGGACAGGAGAAGAAATCCTTCCCCGGCGACGGTGTGGTAACCGGTTACGGTACGATTGACGGACGGTTGGTATATGTCTTTGCACAGGACTTCACCGTGTTCGGCGGTTCTCTGTCCGAGACCATGGCACTGAAGATCTGCAAGGTAATGGATTTGGCCATGAAGATGGGCGCTCCCTGCATCGGACTGAACGACTCCGGTGGCGCACGTATCCAGGAAGGTATCAACGCCTTGGCAGGATATGCCGAGATATTCCAGCGCAACATCCTCGCTTCCGGTGTCATCCCGCAGATTTCGGGTATCTTCGGTCCTTGCGCAGGCGGTGCGGTATACTCACCGGCATTGACGGACTTCACCTTGATGATGGAAGGTACCTCCTACATGTTCCTTACCGGCCCGAAGGTAGTGAAGACCGTTACCGGAGAGGACGTTAACCAGGAAGATCTGGGTGGCGCAAGCGTACACTCGACCAAGTCGGGCGTTTGCCACTTCACCGCACAGACGGAGGAAGAGGGATTGGCATTAATCCGCAAGCTGCTGAGCTACATTCCGCAGAACAACATGGAAGAGGCTCCGTACGTGGAGTGCACAGACCCCATCGACCGCAAGGAAGACCTGTTGAACGAGATTATCCCCGATAACCCCAACAAGGCTTACGACATGTACAAGGTAATCGGTGCCATTGTGGATAACGGTGAGTTCCTGGAGATTCAGAAGCACTACGCTACCAATATCATCATCGGTTTCGCACGGTTCAACGGACAGTCCGTAGGTATCGTCGCCAACCAGCCTTCGAGATATGCCGGCGTGCTGGACTGCAACGCTTCACGCAAGGCCGCGCGCTTCGTCCGTTTCTGCGACGCGTTCAACATTCCTATCGTTTCGTTGGTTGACGTTCCGGGATTCTTGCCGGGAACAGGCCAGGAGTACAACGCCGTCATCCTGCACGGTGCCAAACTGCTCTACGCTTACGGAGAGGCCACCGTACCCAAGGTAACGGTAACGCTGCGCAAGTCCTACGGAGGTTCGCACATCGTGATGAGCTGCAAGCAGTTGCGTGGCGACATGAACTACGCATGGCCGTCAGCCGAAATCGCCGTGATGGGCGGTGCCGGTGCCGTGGAGGTTCTCTACGCCAAGGAGGCCAAAGAGGCGGAAGACCCGAAGGCGTTCATGGCGGAGAAAGAGGCGGAATACACCAAGCTGTTCGCCAACCCGTACAATGCGGCCAAGTATGGCTACATCGATGACGTCATTGAACCGCGCAACACGCGTTTCCGCATCATCCGCGCCCTGGCTCAGCTGCAGACAAAGAAGGTGACGAACCCTGCCAAGAAGCACGGCAACATTCCTCTCTAACGTTTCATCAACAAGAAAAGTTTTTCACAATGAAAGATAAAGCACAAACAAACAAGGCCCAATGCGAATGCGGAGACGTTTACGCAGCTATCGCTATGGCTCTGTACGAGACATTAGGCGGGGTGCATGACGTGGAAGAGCAGGTGCTCACCATCCGCCGTGCCCACACCGCCTGGAGCGGCAAGTGGCATGTACTGCGCGTGTTGCCTCAAAGGAAATAAGTTAAACCCCTAAAATCGATTGAGTAAGATGAAAGAATTCAACTATAAAATCAACGGTAAAGATTACAAGGTAAACGTTGGTGAGATAGAGGGCAACATCGCCAACATCGAAGTGAACGGTGTAGCCTACAAGGTAGAATTGGAAAAGAAAGAGGAAGAGAAGCCCGTCGTCAAACCGGTGGTTCGTCCCGCGGCGGCTCCGCAACCCGCCGCAGAGGAGGTTAAACCCGCTGCCGGCGCAGCTGCTCCCGCCAAAGGCAAGGGCGTGAAGTCACCCCTGCCGGGTGTCATCATCGACGTGAAGGTAAACGTAGGCGACACGGTGACCAAAGGCCAGACGGTAGTCGTGCTGGAGGCCATGAAGATGGAGAATACCATCAACGCCGACCGCGACGGACAGATAACGGCCGTCAACGTGAAGGTAGGCGACTCCGTAATGGAGGGCACAGACCTCGTCATGATTGGCTAAGCCGTCCGCGGACAGAGAGTATAAAGAGAGAGGGATACCCGACCGGGTATCCCTCTCTCTTTATACCGCATTGTCTGTTACTTCGTGAGTTTGTTGTTCGCGTCGGGGAAAGCCACTTTCGGGACGAACTTCTTCGCCTCCTCGAAATCCATATAGGCATAGGACATGATGATGACGACATCATCCACCTGCACCTTACGGGCGGCCGCACCATTCAGACAGACGCATCCGGAACCGCGTTCGCCCTTGATGACATACGTCTCGAAACGCTCTCCGTTATTGTTGTCGGCAATGTACACTTTCTCACCGGCGATCAAATCAACCGCATCCATCAAGTCTTCATCGATGGTGATGCTACCCATGTAATTGAGGTTAGCCTCCGTTACGCGGGCGCAATGCAGTTTCGATTTCATTACTTCTACCACCATTGGTCTTTTAAGCTTTTATTCTTTGTATTTGATGTTATCAATCAAACGGACTTCACCGCAGAACACGGTGATGCAGCCTACGATGTACGCCGAGTCGTCCCAGTTGGCCACGGGCTGCAACGTGTTGCCATCCACAATCTGGTAGTACTCCAACCGCAAGCCGGGAGCTGCGGCGATGCTGTCCTCCACATACTGTTTGGTCTCCGCCAGCGTATGGTCGGCGGCGTAGGTGCGGCTGTTGAACAACGTCTTGGAGATGTTGAGCGCATTGGCACGCTCGTCAGCCGAAAGCCGTGCGTTGCGGCTACTCAGAGCCAAGCCGTCCTCCTCGCGAACGATGGGACATCCTACGATGGTCAACTTGTAACCAAGCTGGCGCACCATCTCGCGGATAATGGCCAACTGTTGGAAGTCTTTCTCACCGAAGTAGGCATAGTCGGGCTGCACCGCGTCAAACAGTTTCGTCACGATTTGCGCCACGCCGTTGAAATGTCCGGGGCGGAAAGCGCCCTCCATCACCGTATCGAGCGGAGCGAAACTGAACTGACGCGTATCGGGTTCGGGATACATCTCCTCCACCGAGGGGGCGAAGACGTACGAAGCCCCGACCCGCTCAAGCAGTTCACAGTCCGCTTCCAGATTGCGCGGATACTTCGCCAAGTCGTTCTTATCGTTAAACTGGGTAGGATTCACAAATACACTGACCACAGTGACATCGTTGTCGGCAACACTGCGTTTCACCAAGGAGGCATGGCCGGCATGCAAAGCTCCCATGGTGGGTATCAGACCGATCCGTTTGCCTTGCTTGCGGAAGGCTGCCAACTCGGCCTGTAGTTCATTAATAGTCTTTACTAATTTCATTTTACAAGTCTTGATTTAAACCCCTTTTCTGAAATCGGTGCAAAATAAGACATTATTTGCCATATAAAGAAGAAATAAACTAAAATAATGCAAAGTATTGGGTGCTCTGGCGCACGCAGAAAACAAGCGAATTATATGAATGACAATATCTTAAAGCAATTAATCAAAAGATTTTTCGAGCAACGGACATGGCGGTTTCGTAAAAAGTTTGTATCTTTGCACTACGTTTAAGACTAAGAGATTACACATGATGGCAAAAAAAGTATTATTTATCACTCAAGAAATAACTCCTTACGTACCGGAAACGGAAATGTCCATATGGGGCAGAAAGCTCCCGCAGGCCATCCAAGAGAAAGGTAGAGAAATAAGAACTTTTATGCCCAAGTGGGGAAACATCAACGAACGGAGAAATCAGTTGCACGAAGTGATTCGACTCTCCGGAATGAACTTGATAATCAACGACACGGACCACCCGCTCATCATCAAGGTAGCGTCCATCCAGTCGGCAAGGATGCAGGTCTACTTCATCGACAATGACGACTACTTCCAAAAGCGACAGATGATGGTCGACGAGAACGGGAACGAGTACGAGGACAACGACGAACGGGCCGTGTTCTATGCCCGTGGCGTGTTGGAGACCGTGAAGAAACTGCGCTGGACTCCGGACATCGTGCATTGCCACGGATGGATGACCTCCATGGTTCCGTTCTACATCAAGACGGCTTATCGTGAAGAGCCTTCATTCAGAGACTCAAAGGTGGTGTTCTCTCTCTACGAAGAGTGTTTCAAGTCGCCCGTGCGGCCGGACTTGGCTACCCGAATGGCCTTAAAGGGTTTCAGCAATGCGGAGAAAGATCAGCTGAAAGGCATCGACTCGTGCATGGCATTGGAGAAGCTGGCTATCAAATACTCCGACGGCGTGGTTATCAACAGCGAGAAAGCGCCGCAGGAACTGATTGACTATACGAAAGAGGTAAAATTGCCCCTGCTCGACTATCAGCAGGCGGAGACTTACACCGACGCTTGCAGCGACTTCTACGACACGGTGTGGGGTGAGTAACGAGTATTAGTTTTTTCAACTCAATATACAATGAAAGTAAGCTATTTAGGCTGGATGTTTGCCGCTCTGGCATTCGCGGCCTGCGATGATAACACTTCTACCATCGGACAAGAAATCATGCCGAAAGGCGATGAAGTGGAAGTAACGGTCGACCAGTACGACGTAACCACCAAATCCATCTTGGCGGAATCGCTGTTGGCGAAAACATCAACGGCCTATCTGGGCAAATACACAGACCCATATAGCCAAACGGCCTTCGAGGCGGACTTCTTGGCACAGTTCAACTGTCTGGAGAATTTCGAGTTCCCCGAGCACATCAAGCGCGAGAGCGACGGCACCGTTAAAGCGAAGCTGATAGAGCTTCGCCTTTATTATACCTCCTACTTCGGCGACTCGCTGAATGCGCAGACGCTGGAGGTCTATCCCCTGTCGAAGAGGATGAACGAGGAGCAGAACTACTACACCGACCTGAACCCTGCCGACTACTACGACGACACGGAGAGCCCGTTGGCCACAAAGGTTTACGCGGCCGTGGACAAGACGGTGAAAGACTCCCTGCGGTGGACCAGTTCGTACTACCCAAACGTGCGCATCATCCTGCCGGACGACTACGGCACGCAGATGTTGCAGAAATACTATGAGACGGACGAAGACGGCAACATCACGGGCAAGCAGTACTACGCCAACACGGAAGCGTTCATAGAGAACATCTGTAAGGGTTTCTACTTCAGATGCTCGCAAGGTGACGGCACGGTGCTGAATATCGATCAGGCACACCTGAACGTCTACTTCGATTATTACATCGACAGCTCAACGGGTACGGCGGACTCCTTGGTAACGGGTGTGGCTCAGTTCGCCGCCACGAGCGAGGTGATTCAGGCCAATCACTTCAAGACGGCCAATCTGGAGAGACTGATAGCCGACGAAGAGTGTACTTACCTGCAAACGCCTGCCGGCATCTTCACGGAAGTGTCGCTCCCGATAGACGACCTCTCTATGAACGACACCATCAACTCCGCACAGCTGACCCTAACGAAATACAACAACTTCAACGATGAAACGTTCCAGATGGAGACACCGCAGACGTTGTTGATGATTCCTAAGTCGGAACTGAACACCTATTTCGAGAACAACAAGTTGCCCGACAACAAGACTTCGTTCTACACCACGTTCTCCGATACGTACAACCGCTACGATTTCAGCAACATCGCTTACTACGTGAACGAGCTGCGCAGCAAGAAGCGCAACGACCCGACGGGATACAACAAGGACGCGGACTGGAACAAGGTGGTGCTGATACCTATCACCATGGTGACACAGACGGTCAACAGCCAGACGGTAATCGTCAGCGTACGCCATGACCTGAGCCTCAACTTCGCCAAACTGAAAGGCAACAAGGACAAGCTGTCACTGAAGGTAATCTATAGTCGATTCAAGGACATGAAGTAGGAAGCCTCCTAATATACTAAGGCAACGGGCTGCTTCGATGATTGATTCACGAAGCAGCCCGTTGCTTTTACCGAACGGAGG
>CAVJRQ010000025.1:0-38215 GCA_963652075.1 Acutalibacteraceae bacterium | reverse complement strand
TATGACCTCCAGATTATGAGTCTGTTGCTCTAACCAACTGAGCTACAAGTCCGAGAAATAAACCTCCTTATTTCGAGCGCAAAAGTAGAATGTTTTGTTGAGACATGCAAGTATTTGGGAGAATAATTGTATTTTTGCCGCCGAATTATGTATACCCGATGGGAACGACAATAAGAAACTTTATCTTTGATATGGGCGGAGTGTTGGTAGACGTTGACCAACAGCAATCTATCGAAGCCTTCAAACGTTTCGGACTGGACGAAGCGGAACAATGGATAGACAGATACCAACAGTCCGGAGTCTTTGAGGAACTGGAGTTGGGCAACATCTCCTCCGAAGTGTTCTGTAGTAAAATCCGTCACCTCTCTCACGACATGCTTACCAACGAACAGGTTATAGACTGTTGGAACAGGATGTTGGGTGAAGTGAAGCCCTGGAAGCTCGACTTGCTGCTCTCGCTTCGAAAGCGGTATATGGTCTATCTGCTAAGCAACACCAACCCGATTCACTGGGATTTTGTATGCAAGAATCTCTTCCGTTACCACGGGTTCGATGTGCATGACTTCTTCGAAGAGGAATACCTCTCATACAAGATGCATCTGGCGAAACCCTCGAAAGAGATTTTCCAAGCTACGCTCAACTGTGCGGGGATTATGCCCTCTGAAACGATGCTGATTGATGACTCTCCCGCTAACTGCGAGGCCGCGCGTTCGTTGGGTATGCAGGTCTTCTGTCCCAAGGACAGTGATGATTGGCGGCAACTTTTCGACAAGCAATAACACTCTTACGGATGGAAGAAGCAAAACCTTGTGTGGCGACAATTGGTTTCTTCGATGGCGTACATCGGGGACACTGTTTCCTCATTGACCAAGTGAAGGAAGTGGCGGCGGAGCGTGGTTTGGCTTCTTGCCTCATCTCTTTCCCCGTACATCCGCGAAAGGTGATGCAGGCGGACTATCAGCCTCAACTGTTGTCCACTTATGACGAAAAACGTGTACGGCTGCTTCGTACCGGCATAGATCGTTGTGTGATGTTGACTTTCACCCGTGAGCTGTCCGAACTGTCGGCCTATGACTTCATGAAGAACGTGTTGCGCAACCAGTTGAATGTCAAAGTGCTCGTGGTGGGATACGACCATCGCTTTGGTCACAACCGCTGTGAAGGTTTTGCCGATTACGTCCGTTATGGCGAAGAGTTGGGAATGGACGTGATACAAGCGAAATCCTGTGCGCCGGACGGCATCAACGTCAGCTCTTCCGTCATCCGCAAGTTCTTGCTGCAAGGGGATGTACGGTCGGCAAACAAATGTCTGGGCTATGATTACCAATTGGAAGGTAGGGTAGTGGACGGCTGCAAAGTGGGCCGGACATTAGGATTCCCTACCGCCAACGTTATGGAGTCCGACCCGGACAAACTGATTCCTGCCAACGGGGTCTATGCCGTGTGGGTAAAACTCGCCGACAAGACCTACAAGGGGATGCTCAACATCGGCGTTCGCCCTACGGTAGGCAATGGTTTCACACGCTCTATCGAAGTCCATATCCTGCATTTCTCCGGCGACATCTATCGCCAGACCATACGGATAGAGTTTGTGGAACGGATACGTGATGAGCGCCGGTTCGATAATGTGTCCGACCTCGCCGCACAGTTGCAAAAGGATGCCGAGCAGGTGGATAAATTGCTGAACGATAAAGAAATGGAGTAGGGGAGATGAAGAAGTCTTTTTTGCTTGTACTGACGTTTGTAGGCTATCAGTTCATGGTCGCCTTGCTGCTGATTGTCGCCAATGTCGTGATGGAAAGACCCGACCCACAGACGTTGAGTACGGGTCAGCTGATACTCTCTTCCGTCTTGTCCAACGCATTGGTTATTGCACACCTGTTGTGGTGCCGCGATGCTTGCCTCGATAAATTGTCCTTTACGGGAGTTCCTGTGCGCTGTTACCTGTTGTGTCTGCCACTGGTGCTTTCTGCCATGTTTGTTCTCAATGTGGCCACGGAATGGATAGACCTCCCCAATTACAACAGCGACCTGTTTGCGGAGATGAGTCACAACGCATGGGGTGTCATCTCCATCGTGTTGGTGGCTCCATTGGCCGAAGAACTGCTTTTCCGTGGTGCTCTGGAGCGTCATCTGTTGAGACAAGGGCACAGCGCTGCGTTTGCCATCGTGGTGTCGTCGGCTTTCTTTGCCGTGGTACACGGCAATCCTGCCCAAATACCGTTCGCTTTCCTCATAGGCATGCTGTTGGCTTGGTTGTATTACCGTACGGGCAGTGTCGTTCCCGGTGTCATGTGTCATGTGGTCAACAACAGCCTGGCGGTATGGACTATGCTCGCCTTTCCTTCAGAGATTTCTACCGAGGAGATAGTAGGCGGTTCCGCACCGCTCTGCATCCTGATGTTTGTTTGTGTCTGCCTCTTTGTTGTCAGTTTCGTGTGGGCGCGCCGCACCTTCCCTTTGCGCTAAACGCCCTCTTCGGTGTTGTTGAAGATGTCTGTTTGGTAACGTTTCATCTCGTTGCGCAAGACCAACGATTTCCCGTCGGTCAGCTTGTCCATCAAAGCCCAGAATCGGTCTCCGTGGTTCATCTCCCGTGTATGCGACAGCTCGTGGAGCAACACGTAGTCTATCAGGTGCGGGGGTAGGGTGATGAGGTAATAGGAGAGGCTGATGTGCTTCTGGCTTGAACAACTTCCCCATCGTCCCTTGCTGTTCCTTATCTGCACCCTGTTAAAGGGAAGTCCATACTGCTCTGAGAGGGTTTTCAGGCGTTCGGGCAAGAAGAGCAGAGCCTGTTGGCGAATCTGTTCCTCCACTACTTTCCGTATCCAGACTTGGGCGTTATCCGTGTCAAAATCGAACTTCGGAGGGCAGATAATCTCCACGTCACCTTTCTGGCGTTTCACGAAGAACTTACCCGCTGTATTTCCTTCGGTAAGCCGAAGTCTCAGGTATGCGGTGTCGATGCGGAAGCCGAGGTTGACCCGCTTTTGCTGCTTGCGTAGCTTTGCCTGTTGCGCCTTTAGCCTCTCCCGATGAGCGTCCAACGCTTCCATGATACGGTCGGTCGGCAACCGGTAGGGTAGCGTGACAACCACCCCGTCCTGTTGCGGACGCATGACGATGTGTTTGGCCCTTGCGTTGGTACGCACTTCTATGGCACCGAGTTCTTTGTCTGAAAAGCTTATTTTGCGTATCATGTGTGCAAAGGTAATAAAGTTGCGCAAAAGCAAAAGGGCCACTGCTCCCGCGGTAGCCCTTTTACTAAAAGTTAGTTTTATGAAAAATTTGAGAGAAATGAAACTTCACAGTTTCTCGAGTATGTTTTAATAAGCACTAACTATATATAATTTAAAAAAGCAAATAAATATCATTTTACCTCTTCGTCCTGTGGAACGATGGATTTGGAGAGTTTGTCGATAAACTCATTGTCCATGTTTCCCGTGAAGTCTATCACCTGGAAGGAATCCTTCCGGCATAGGTACATCACCAGTTCCACGATGCTCTCGTCTTTTCGGTGCAGCAGTATCTTCCCTTTTTCGTTCTCGTTGTCGAAAGCGAGGTACTGTTCAAACCGGTTGGTATTCTTCTGCGCCATCTGTTCCGCCTTTTGGTAGTAGGTCTCTCCGTTCTGTGTGGAGGTTACTATCTGCATGCTCTTCAGGTTCGATAGAATAGCCCTTATCTGTTCTTGCTCCTCGTTCTGCGCATCGGTATTCAGCACCACGTTTATCATCTTGGGGCTTATGCTGATGCACTTCAGAACGGTGTCGCACTTGTTTTCGCTCATGTAGCGCATAGCGAAATCCTGTGCGTTCGCCAAGGTTGCTATGGCCATGAGGCAGATGACTGACAACGAACGTTTCATCATATTCATTCTATAGTCATCGTGTCAGGAGTCTCCGGTAGCGCCTCCGGGCTGGCTTCGCTTTCGACCAGACTGCTGTCCGCCGGTCGCTCCTGGTATTTGTTGATGCTCTCCGATATGGTAAACAGAGCGTCCGAAATCTTTCCGTACGCTGTTTGCGGGTCGGTGAAGCTATCTTTGTATGCGTCGTAATTATAGTCGCTCTCGTCGCCCGGCCGGTTGAAAGCGTGCTGCACGGCGTTGCCTACTGTCAGCGCAATGGCGACACAGGCGGCTGCCTTCAGCAAGGGTCTCAGGCGATAGGAGAGGGGCAGGCGGCGAGCTTTCACCACCGGCTCTTCTATCTTGGCCAACAACTTCGCGTCAAAGTCATCACTGAGCTTCATCTCCTTAGCCTGTTGTTGATAAACGAACAGTTCCTTATACGGAAGCAAGTGAGCGGGAACCTCCTTTTGTTGGAAGAATGCGCGCAGGATGCGTTCCTCTTCTACGGAGGTTTCGCACTGCCAATACCGCTCCAAAAGTTGCTCAATGTACTTATAGTCCATAATCATCAATCTCTTTATATTGTTGTTTTATCCTTTGTCTGGCTCTGAAGAGGTTTACTTTCACCTGCTCCTCGGTCAGGCTCAGAATAGTCGCAATTTCTTTGTAACTCTTTTCTTCCACATCCCTCAGTTGGATTATGGTACGCTGCTTTTCGGGCAACTCGTCAATCAGCCGGTGTACCAGCGACACGCGCTCCTGACGAACCAAATCCTCGTAAGGGCTCGATGCGTCCGGTCGGGAACTTGTCTCCTCGCTCAGTTCCGCGCTCTCGTTGACTTTCAACTGGCTGCGGTCTATCGCCAAGTTGCGGCAGACGGTCAAGCAGTAGGCCTCTATCGACTCAAGCTGCGACCATTCCTCCCGCTTGCTCCAAACCTTAATCAGTGTATCTTGTACGATGTCCTCGGCTTCACCGCTGTTGCACGTGATCCGCAGTGCCAGCCTGAAGAGCTTGTCTTTTAGTGGCAACACATCGTTTCTGAAACTGATTTCTTGCATCTCTTTGTTAGAGTGACGGACAACTGGCGACAAAGTTACACACCGTCCCCCGCTTTTTTCAAAAATCAGGCAGATTCTTCATCGTCCGTCAAAAATATAGGGCACTTTTTTGTGCAGTGATACAATTGAGCTATCTTTGCAGCCGATTAAAAATGTGGAAAGATTTGGGCAGCTTGCAACCACGGTAAAAAATGCTAAATAGAACAGCCTCGCTGTTGTGCATTACATTCTCCCCAAACGTTCTCCTCATTTTACATTTTACTTATTTACTAAACTCTTAAATGTAGAAAGATGGGATACTTGTTTACATCCGAATCGGTGTCTGAAGGACACCCCGACAAGGTGGCGGATCAGATTTCCGATGCCGTACTTGACAAACTGATTGCTTTCGACCCCAACTCGAAAGTGGCTTGCGAAACGCTGGTGACAACCGGACAGGTGGTGCTTGCCGGCGAGATAACGACCCAAGCCTACGTGGACTTGCAGCGCATAGCCCGCGAGGTGATTAATCGTATCGGTTACACCAAGAGCGAGTACATGTTCGATGGTAACTCTTGCGGATTGTTCTCCGCCATTCACGAGCAGAGCCCGGACATCAACCGGGGTGTGGAACGTGCCGACCCGATGGAACAGGGTGCCGGCGACCAGGGAATGATGTTCGGCTATGCGACTAACGAAACGGAAAACTACATGCCGTTGTCGCTCGACTTGGCTCATAAGATTCTGCGTGTGCTGGCCGAAATCCGTCGCGAGGGCAAGGTGATGACTTACCTCCGTCCCGATGCCAAGAGCCAGGTGACGATTGAATATGACGACAACGGCGTGCCCAACCGCATCGATACGATTGTGGTCTCTACCCAGCACGATGAATTTATCCAACCGGAGAATAATTCCAAGCCGGCTCAACTGAAAGCCGATGAGCGGATGTTGGAGCAAATCCGTAAGGATGTGATTGAGGTGCTGATGCCCCGTGTCATCTCAGAGATTCACAGCGAGAAGGTGTTGGCTCTTTTCAACGATAAGATTAAGTACTTCGTCAACCCCACCGGCAAGTTCGTCATTGGCGGCCCGCACGGTGACACCGGCCTCACGGGACGAAAGATTATCGTAGATACCTATGGCGGCAAGGGTGCCCATGGAGGTGGCGCATTCTCCGGTAAAGACCCCAGTAAGGTGGACCGTAGCGCAGCCTACGCGGCTCGCCATATCGCCAAGAACATGGTGGCTGCGGGAGTGGCCGACGAGATGCTTGTGCAGGTCTCTTACGCCATCGGCGTGGCTCGTCCGATCAACATCTACGTGAACACCTACGGGCGTAGCAAGGTCCGCATGACAGACAGTGAAATCGCACGGAAGATTGACGAACTCTTCGACATGCGTCCCTACGCCATCGAGGAGCGTCTGAAGTTGCGCAATCCTATCTACGAAGAGACTGCCGCATACGGCCACATGGGCCGCGAGCCCCAGTGGGTAACCAAGACCTTCGAGTCCAACTATCAGCCTACCAAGACCGTTGAGGTGGAACTCTTCACTTGGGAGAAACTCGACTACGTGGAGAAGATCAGAGAGGCTTTCGGCTTGAAATAATGGGCTTCAGAACTAAATAAAGATTACTGATGAGTGAGATAAAGAGTGTGTGCGTCTATAGCGCGTCCAGCGCCAGTGTCTCCCCTTGCTATCTGCAATGTGCGGAGAGCTTGGGCAGACTGCTTGCGCAAAACCATATACGCCTTGTCAACGGAGCGGGCAAGGCGGGGTTGATGCGAGCCTGTGCGGACGGCGTGCTCCGTCACGGGGGGCAGGCAACCGGAGTCATTCCGCGTTTCATGGTGGAGCATGGCTGGGGCTACGACCAACTTACCGAAATCATCACCACGGAGACGATGCATGAGCGCAAGGAGACGATGATTCGTTTGGCTGATGCCATCATCGCCTTGCCCGGTGGGGTCGGCACTTTGGAAGAGTTGCTGGAGGCCATCACCTGGAAACAGTTGGGGCTTCATCGCAATCCCATCGTTGTCCTGAACGCCAACCATTACTACGATTCGTTGTTGGCAATGCTGCAAAACGCTGTTGACGAACGATTCATGCGTCCTCAGAATCTCAAGATATGGCAAGTGGCAACCACGCCCGAAGAAGCCGTCCGGCAAATCCTGTCGGCACCGGAGTGGAGCGAGGAGGCTATTAAAACCGCACGGCTATGAAACAGAGCCTGTTTTCCCAAGATGCAGTCTACACCTATCCAGCGGACACGCTGACGGTACCCTACGCCCCTGCGGAGGATACTGCGGCTGCGGATGTTGATTCTTCTTTGGGATTCGGCCTGTTGCCTGCCGATGTGCGGAACGACACCACGTCACTCTGTACCGAGAGCGTCGGCATGGAGATGGAGGGGATTCCCTATCATCCGCATGTCGACAATGTTTTCGTTTCCACCCTGTTGTTCTGTTTCTTCCTGCTGGCTTTCACTCTTGCCGCAGAGAAGCGCTATCTGGCGCAGCGAATCGAAAACATGTTCTACGTGCGCGAGAAACCGGACTTGTTCTCTGTCAACGACGTGAAGTCGAGCTTTGCGTGCCAACTCCTTTTGTCGCTCTTCACCAGTCTACTGTTGGCCCTTGTGATTGTTGACTGCTCGTACGAGGTCACGCCCCAACTCTTTCAAATCTGTTCATTGCCTTTGTTGTTGGGGGGCTATTTACTCGCCGTCATCCTGTTCGTCGCTTTCAAAGTGGGACTTTTCACTTTGGCGGATTGGGTATTCTTTGACAAAGAGAAGAATTCCCTTTGGATAGAGTCCTATGTATTGATTTGTTCCTTGGGCGGTCTCTTCCTGTTTATGCTCCTGTTGTCGTTCGTCTATTTCGATTTGTCCAATCTCTATGCCCTCATCTCTGTCGGTCTAATTGCCATTTTGGTAGAGACTTTGTTGTTTTATAAGTGTTTTAAGGTCTTTTTCAACAAAAAGTATGGCTGTGTTTATTTAATTGTGTACTTTTGCACCCTCGAATTGGTACCGTGTCTTCTTTTCGGGAAGACGCTTATTACAGCCAATAGCTTGTTGATAACAAATTATTAGTACCTTAATGATAAAAAAAGTACTTGTTTCGCAACCAAAACCTGCTTCCGAGAAATCGCCGTATTACGAAATTGCAGAGAAGTATGGGGTAGAGATTGTGTTTCGCCCTTTTATCAAGGTTGAGAGCCTGTCCGCCAAGGAATTCAGACAGCAGAAAGTCTCTATTTTAGACCATACCGCTGTGGTGTTTACGTCGCGTCACGCCATTGACCATTTCTTTCATCTCTGTACCGAGATGCGTGTCAGTGTTCCCGAGGACATGAAATACTTCTGCGTGACAGAGTCCATCGCTTTGTACATCCAGAAGTATGTTCAGTATCGCAAACGTAAGGTCTTCTTTGGCGCAACCGGAAAAATAGACGATTTGATACCTTCCATGGTGAAGCACAAAACGGAGAAATACCTGGTGCCCATGTCCGACGTTCATACCGATGAGGTGAAGAACCTGTTGGACAAGAATAAGTTGACCCATACCGAAGCGGTGATGTATCGCACCGTGAGCAACGACTTCACTCCCGAAGAGAAGTTCGACTACGATATGCTGGTCTTCTTCAGTCCTGCGGGCATCAACTCGTTGTTGAAGAACTTCCCCAACTTTGAACAGGGCGACATCGCCATTGCCAGCTTTGGACCTACCACGGCAAAGGCTGTTCGCGATGCCGGACTGCGGCTCGATTTGGAAGCTCCGTCGCCACAAGCGCCTTCCATGACCGCTGCGCTCGACATGTATATCAAAGAGCATAAATAAGCACTTTCGTGCTTTTTTCTCATAAATGAGGATTCTGTACCAATAAAGCAGTAACTTTGTGGTGCGGAATCCTCACTGCTTTACTAAAACAATGGACGGATGGAAACCTTACACCACACACTCTCAAAAGCGGAACGGCTGAGCAAGAAACGGCTCATCGACCAGTTGTTCGGCGGCGACGGCAAATCGTTGCTTGCCTTTCCGTTGCGTATGGTCTACATGACTACCGGAGGCGGCGACCCAACCGCGTCGATGCTTGTCAGCGTGCCGAAGAAACGGTTCAAGAGAGCCGTCAAGCGCAACCGTGTGAAACGTCAGGTGCGTGAGGCTTACCGTAAGAACAAACAGGTTCTTCTGCCTGCGCTTGAAGCGAAGAACGAGTCCGTGGTGATGGCTTTCATCTGGCTTGGCGATGCCCTCGTAGCATCATCCGTTGTGGAAGAGAAGGTACACAACCTGCTGCTCCGGCTGTCCGAACGCCTTCAACCTCATACGGCGGCCAACGCCCGGGTAACGGAACGAAGCGAACCCTCCAATGGTGCGCTATGATACGCAGCTTCCTGATATGGCTCTTGGTGCTGCCCATCCGCTTCTATCGGGCGTGCATTTCTCCGCTGACACCTCCCTCGTGCCGTTTCACGCCCACTTGCTCTGAGTACGCCATCGAAGCGATTCGCAAGCACGGCCCTCTCAAGGGGCTTTGGCTGGCTGTGCGTCGCCTGCTTCGTTGTCACCCCTGGGGCGGTTCCGGCTATGACCCGGTTCCTTAACTTTCCTACACCGTTATGGACACCTTTGCATCGACTTCCGAATCCTCCTTTTGGGATGCACATACGCATCCGTCTCAAGGGGTGTTGTCCGCTCAGTCCATCTATTCCTGCGGCTACACGGATAGTCTGGAGACGGCTTGCTACCGCTCGCTGAGCATTCATCCCTGGTACCTTACGGAAGGGAATTACGAGGCTCAATGGCTATGGTTGTGTCAGCACGTACACGACTCCGGCGTGGTGGCGATAGGCGAGGTGGGACTTGACAAATGTGCGGACACCCCCTTCGACTTGCAACTGCGTATGTTCCGCCAAGTGGCGGCCCTTTCCGAACGCCTTTCTCTCCCGTTGGTGCTCCATGCGGTAAAGGCATCCAACGAAATTATCCAACTAAGGAAAGCGCTTGATGCCCGGATGCCGTGGGTGATTCATGGCTTTCGTGGCAAACGGCTATTGGCGGAGGATTATCTGCGTCACGGCTTCTACCTCTCCTTTGGCGAACGGTATCAGGCGGATGCCCTGCGGGCAGTGCCTGCGGAACGCCTGTTGCTGGAGACCGACGAAAGCGCCTTTCCCATTGAAGCAATTTACCGCCAGGCGGCCAAAGAGAGACAACAATCGCTCGGAAGCCTACAAACGAGTGTAGAACAGAATATTAAGAAACTCTTTTTTTGAAGGCAACAGTTGTATCTTCAAATAAAGAGTTGTAATTTTGCACCTATTCTAAACAAACTAAAACATTTTAATGAGAATCATTCGATGAATTTTGTAGAAGAACTAACATGGCGCGGCATGGTTCATTCCATGATGCCCGGAACGGAAGAATTGCTTCAGAAAGAGATGGTAACCGCTTACGTAGGTATCGACCCGACGGCAGACTCGCTGCATATCGGGCACTTGTGTGGCATCATGATGTTGCGTCACCTGCAACGTTGCGGCCACAAACCATTGGCCTTGATAGGCGGTGCTACCGGCATGATAGGCGACCCTTCCGGCAAGTCTGCCGAGCGTAACCTGCTCGATGAGGAGACGCTGCGCCACAATCAGGAATGCATTAAGAAACAGTTGGGCAAGTTCCTCGACTTTGAGTCTGACGCTCCTAACCGTGCTGAGCTCGTCAACAACTACGATTGGATGAAAGACTTTACGTTCCTCGATTTCGCCCGTACCGTCGGCAAACATATCACCGTAAACTATATGATGGCGAAGGAATCCGTGCAGAAACGCCTCAACGGCGAGGCTCGCGATGGACTCTCCTTTACCGAATTCACCTATCAGTTGCTGCAAGGCTACGATTTCCTTCACCTCTACGAAACCAAGAACTGCAAGTTGCAGATGGGCGGTTCCGACCAATGGGGCAACATCACCACGGGTGCCGAGCTGATTCGCCGTACCAACGGAGGCGAGGTGTTCGCCCTCACCTGTCCGCTTATCACCAAAGCCGATGGCGGTAAGTTCGGAAAGACGGAGTCCGGCAACGTATGGCTCGACCCCCGTTACACCTCTCCCTATAAGTTCTACCAGTTCTGGCTGAATGTGAGCGACGAGGACGCGGCACGCTACATCAAGATATTCACCTCTCTGCCTAAGGATGAGATTGAGGCGCTGATAGCGGAACACGCCGAGGCTCCGCACTTGCGCTTGTTGCAGCGGCGCTTAGCGAAGGAGGTCACCGTCATGGTACACTCCGAGGCGGACTACAACGCGGCGGTGGATGCTTCCAACATCTTGTTCGGCAACGCCACTTCCGAGGCGCTTCATAAACTCGACGAGGATACCCTGTTGGCGGTGTTCGAAGGTGTGCCTCGCTTCGAGGTGTCACGAGACGAACTGGCAGCCGGTGTGAAAGCAGTGGATCTTTTCACCGAAAAAGCCGCTGTATTCGCTTCAAAGGGCGAGATGCGTAAGTTGGTCCAGGGCGGTGGCGTTTCGCTCAATAAAGAGAAGCTAACGGCCTTTGACCAGGAGATTACCGTCAAGGATCTGTTAAACGACAAATACCTGTTGGTTCAGCGAGGCAAGAAAAACTATTATCTTATCATCGCAAAATAAGAAATAGAACAAAAATATTTGAAAATCTTTGGCGGCACAAGGAAAACTACCTATCTTTGTGCCGCTTTTTTAACGAGAGCATTGTCGATTGGACTATGGTGTAATGGTAGCACAACAGGTTTTGGTTCTGTTTGCCCAGGTTCGAGTCCTGGTAGTCCAACCAACAGACGCAAAAAGAGGATTTATCACTACGATGAATCCTCTTTTTGTATCTGTTCTTATTTCTTCTTCCCTTGCGGTTTCTTGGCAATGCGCGTCAGCCACTTGCCTCCTGCCATGCAGGCGATACCCAGCACGATAAACGGAATGCTCAGCCATTGTCCCATGTCCAGTGCCATACCTCTCTCGAAGGATACCTGCACGTCCTTCAGGAACTCAATGAAGAAGCGGAAGGTGAAGATTGTCGTCAGGCAGTAGCCGAAGAAGAATCCCGTGCCCACTTTCTCTTTGTGACACTTGTAGAGGCAGATGCCTATGCAGAAGATAATCAGGTAGGCAATGGCCTCGTAGAGCTGCGCCGGATGGCGTGCAAAGTCCTCTCCGTTGCGCGCGAAGATAAATCCCCACGCCACGTCCGTAGCGTTGCCCACAATCTCGGAGTTCATCAGGTTGCCCAGCCGGATGAAGCAGGCGGTAATAGGGGTGGCTATGGCGATATTGTCGAGCACCCAAACGATGTTGACCTTCGTCTTGCGCACATAGAGCCACAAGGCTATCATCAGTCCTAATGTACCCCCATGGCTTGCCAGTCCCTCGTATCCCGTAAACTTCCATCCTGCGGCGGTTTGCCGGAACGGCAAAATCATGTCGAGTGGATGGCTCAGGTAATAGGCGGGTTCGTAGAAGAGGCAATGGCCTAAGCGGGCACCTATGAGGATGCCAAAGAAGCAGTAGAGGAAGAGCGGATCAAAGTGTTCATCCTTCTCTCCCTGCTCCTTATAGAGCCGTTTCACGATTAGGTAAGCCAGTGTCAGTCCGATAATCCAGCATACGGAATAATAGCGTACGTGGATACCGCCCAAGTGGAACAGGTCCACGTCCGGATTCCACAGGATAGCGAGCAGTGTGTCCATGATTCTCTTGTGTTAGTGGAGGTTAGACATTGAATCTAAAGTGCATGATGTCACCGTCCTGCACCACATAGTCCTTGCCTTCAACACCCAGCTTGCCGGCTTCGCGCACGGCGGCCTCGGAGCCATACTTCAGGTAGTCCTCGTATTTGATGACTTCGGCACGGATGAATCCCTTCTCGAAATCGGTGTGTATCACACCGGCGCATTGCGGAGCCTTCCAGCCTTTTTGGTAAGTCCAGGCCTTCACCTCCATCTCACCTGCCGTGATGAAGGTTTCCAGGTTCAGCAGGTTGTAGGCAGCCTTTATCAGGCGGTTGACACCAGACTCTTCCAGCCCTATCTCGGCCAGGAACATCTGTCGCTCATCGTACGTCTCAAACTCCGCTATCTCCGATTCTATCTTGGCCGCTACCACCAACAGGTCGGCATTCTCGTCCTTGATGGCTTCGCGCACCTGCTCCACGTAGTGGTTGCCGTTGACGGCACTGGCCTCGTCCACGTTGCAGACGTACAGTACCGGCTTGGAGGTGAGCAGGAACAGCTCCTTGGCAATCTTCTGCTCGTCCTTGTTCTCGAACTGCACCGTACGGGCGGACTTTCCTTGTTCCAGCGCCTCCTTGTAGCGCACCAACACGTCGTAGGCCTGCTTTGCCTGCTTGTCGCCTCCCGTCTGTGCCTGTTTCTGCACCTTCTGTATCCGGCTTTCTATCGTCTCCAAGTCCTTCAGCTGCAGCTCCGCGTCGATAATCTCCTTGTCGCGCACCGGATTCACGCTGCCGTCCACGTGCGTCACGTTCTCGTCGTCGAAACAACGCAACACGTGCAGGATGGCATCCGTCTCACGGATGTTGGCCAGGAACTTGTTTCCCAGTCCCTCGCCCTTGCTGGCACCTTTCACCAGTCCGGCTATGTCCACAATCTCCACCGTAGTGGGGACGATGCGTCCCGGATGAACCAGTTCCGCCAGTTTGTTCAACCGTTCGTCCGGCACGGTGATTACGCCTACATTCGGCTCGATTGTACAGAAAGGGAAATTGGCAGCCTGTGCTTTTGCATTTGACAAGCAGTTGAAAAGCGTTGATTTGCCGACATTTGGCAAACCTACTATACCGCATTGTAAACTCATAATCTATCTTGGTTTAATGTAATCTAAATGATTTCGTTGGCAAAACAATAGTGCAAAGGTACGATTTTAAGTTTGAATAACGGGTTATTTGCCGGATTTCTTTACCTTTGCACTCACGAACAAAGGACTTAACTTGAATAGATTATGCTGAAACATATCGTTATGTGGAAACTCAAGGAGCAAGCCGAGGGCAAGACCAAAGCCGAGAACGCTCTTTGGATGAAAGAACATTTGGAGGCTCTGGTGGGCGTTGTCCCCCAGCTCCGCAGTGCGCATGTAGGAATCAATGTGGTGGCTTCCGACGGTAACTACGATGCCGTGTTGGTGTCCGCCTTCGACAATGAGGCCGACCTGAACGCCTATAAGGTGCATCCCGCTCATGTGGCGGTTTCCACCTATTGCAAGTCCGTGCGCGAGAGCCGCGTGGCGATAGATTACTTCGAATAATCCGGCTTTGTGGATAAAGAACTTCCCCTGAATGCCCGTTTGTAGACATTCAGGGGAAGTTCTTCTTGGTTGCGGCCAGTGCGCTCCGTGACGAGCGCTGCAATCGGTTATCGAACCTCCAAGCCCTGTGGGCGGAGTTCGCTATTACCCTCTTGAATCTTGTTCAGCTTATAGTATTTCGTCATCACCCTGTAGAAGGCGTTCCCGGCTTTCACCGCTTCCGGGGTCTCGTATGAGCCGTCCCATTCGTAATAGACCACGTGGAACCCCTGTTTCAGCAGTTTCTCGTCGGCTTTGGCACGGGCTTTGGCGAACGTCGGTCGCCATATCCACGGTTTCCCTTTCAGCTCATTCTCTACGCCCGCTTTCTTCTGTTCTTCGGGCAACTGTTTTGGAGCCACTACAACCGCTTCTTTGCCATGGAACTGAAAGGAGTATCGGTCGTATCCCTTCCACGCCGATTTTGAGCCCGGAAATGGCTGACGTGCGGTGTATGCGGGCGGTTCTTCACCCTTCAGCTTGCGATAGATCTCCGTAGCGATGCGTTGCGCCCCTTCTTCGTTGGGGTGAACACAGTCCGGGAAACATTGCGGATAGGGGAGGAGTGGCGTGTGTAAGTCAATCACCTCCAACTTCATATCCGCTGCGATGCGGTCGATGGCAGGGATGATTTCCTGCACGATGGTACTGTCGTTGATGGTCCACTGCACCTTGGTGGGCGGCACGGGGTAACAGAGGTAGATAGTGGGGTGGGAGGGGAGTGCCTGAAAAGCCTTCACCATGCTGCGCATGTCGCCCTCAAACTCCTGTCCGTGCTCCGGCCAGTTCATCGTCTTGGTGTCGTTGGTTCCCAGTTTAATGGTCACGATGTCGGGGTTAAAGTCCATCGCGTCCTGAAACATCTGCTCTTTCATATAGGGGCGGTCGCCGTTCATCAACAGGGTTCGTCCGCTGAATCCGAAGTTGCGCACGTCGTATGCCTTGCCCAACCACTGGGAGAGGATGCCCGGATAGCTGTCCTGAAATTGGTTCTTCACGCCCACACCTTGTGTGATGCTATTGCCGATGCAGGCCACTCTCGTGGGGGACTTCTCCTGGGCCTGCAATCCTACTGTCAAAGCGAACAACAGCAGCAGTCCGCCCAAACTTCTCTTAATCATGTTCTTTTAGTTTTTATAATGGTTCATAGTTCTTTTCCCTTGTCCATCAATGGGCTTCGAGCCAGTTGGCTCCCCATCCGCAATCCGCCACCAAGGGCACGCGCATGGCGTAGGCGTGCTCCATCTCATCGATGACGATGCGTTCCACCTGTTCTTTCTCGTCGGGGTAGACGTTGAAGTTCAACTCGTCGTGTACCTGTATGAGCATGGTAGACCGTAGTCCAGCCTCCACGAAACGTCGGTAGATGCGTATCATGGCTATCTTGATGATGTCCGCCGCACTGCCCTGTATCGGCGCGTTGATGGCGTTTCGTTCCGCATAGCCGCGCACCACGGCATTGCGCGAGTTGATGTCCGGCAGGTAGCGTTTACGGTGGAAGACGGTCTCGATGTAGCCTTGTTGGCGTGCCGTTTCGATGCTTTGGTCCATGTATCGCTTCACCTCCGGATAGGTCTCGAAGTAGCCGTCAATCAGTTCCTTTGCCTCTTTGCGATCCACTTCCATCCGTTCTGCCAGGCCAAAGACGGAGATGCCGTAGATGATGCCGAAGTTGGCGGTCTTGGCTTTGCTGCGTTCCGCTTTCGTCACCTCTTCAATGGGTTTCTTGAATACCTTGGCGGCCGTTGCGGCATGGATGTCCGACCCGTTGTTGAAGGCTTCTATCATGTTGCGGTCGCCACTCAGATGCGCCATGATTCGGAGCTCTATCTGTGAGTAGTCCGCCGAGAAGAAGAGGCAACCGTCATCCGGGATGAAAGCCTTGCGAATCTCCTTCCCGTCCTCGTTGCGGATAGGGATATTCTGCAGGTTCGGATTGCTCGAACTGAGTCGTCCCGTTGCCGCTACCGCTTGGTTGAACGAGGTGTGTATCTTGTTCGTTTGGGGATTTATCAGTTCCGGCAAGGCATCCACGTAGGTACCCAGCAGTTTCTTTAATCCCCTGTAATCGAGAATCTTTTCTACGATGGGATGCTTGTGGCGCAGACTCTCCAGCACCTCCTCGGACGTACTGTATTGTCCTTTGCCTTTCGTTTTCTTCGCCTTGTCCGATAGCTTCAGTTTGTCGAACAGCATCTCTCCCACCTGCTTCGGGGAGGAGATGTTGAACGGCTCCCCTGCCAACCGGTAGATTTCCTGCTCTATCTCGTTCATCCGTTCGGTGAAGAGTGCCGACGTTTGTTTCAGTGAACCGGTGTCTATCCGTACGCCGTTCCACTCCATATAGGCCAACACCGGGACCAATGGCATCTCTATCTCCCTGAACAGTTTCTCGCAATCGTTCGCTTTCAGCTCTTTCTCCAGGATGTTCTTCAGCTTCAGGGTAACGTCGGCATCCTCGCAGGCGTATTTGTAGACAGACTCCGGAGGCAAGTCGCGCATGTTCTTCTGCTTTTTGCCTTTCGGGCCAATCAGCTCCTCTATCTTGATGGTCTCGTAATGCAGGTAGACCTCGGCGAGATAGTCCATCCCGTGACGGAGGTCGGGTTGAAGGACGTAGTGTGCAATCATGGTATCGAACAATTCCCCTTTCACCTCCACTCCATAACGACGCAACACCAACAGGTCATACTTGATGTTTTGTCCCACCTTCACGGTCGACTCATTTTCCAGTACCGCCTTGAACTCGTTAACTATTTTTTGCGTTTCGCTTGGGTCTGAGGGTACAGGCACATAGTAAGCCTCGTTTTCGCGTATCGAGAAGCTCATTCCTACCAAATTTGCCTCCACGGCGTTCGTCGAAGTCGTTTCCGTGTCTAGACTGATGATTTTCGCGGACAATAATTTTTGCACTAATTCGCTTCGTTTCTCCTCTGTGTCAACGAGTTGGTAGTCGTAGTGCAGCTCTTCTAACCGCGTGAGATTTGAATATTTTTCGTCGCCCGTGCCCTCGTCCGCAAATAAATCAAGGAAATTGGTTTGTAAAGTGTCCTTCTCCGACTTCTTGGGCGCACTGGTCTTCTCCTTTTTGAAGATTCGGTCGAGCAGGGTCTTGAACTCCATCTCCGAGAAAATCTTTCGCAACGACTCCTCATCCGGATCTTTCATTTCAAGCTCGTCCATGTTCAATTCGATAGGAACCTCGGTGTTGATTGTCGCCAAGAATTTCGAGAAGCGAATCTGCTCCTTGTTGTTCTCCACTTTATCCTTTAGTGCCCCTTTCAGTTCCGAGGCATGCTCGAGCAGGTTTTCTATGCTTCCGTATTCCGCTATCAGTTTTTGGGCGGTCTTTTCTCCCACGCCCGGACACCCCGGTATGTTGTCCACACTGTCGCCCATCAGTCCCAACATGTCTATCACCTGCGAGGGGCGTTCAATCTGGAACTTCGCCTTTATCTCTTCCACGCCCATCACGTCGAATTCCTTGTCGCCATACTTGGGGCGGTACATGTAGACGTGTTCCCTGACCAACTGGCCATAGTCCTTGTCTGGTGTCATCATGTAGGTCTCTATGCCTTTGGCTCCGGCTTTCAGCGCCAACGTGCCGATTACGTCGTCCGCTTCAAACCCGCTCACTTCCAGGATAGGGATGCGGTATGCTTGTATAATCTCCCGGATGACGGGCACTGACTCCTTTATCACCTCCGGCGTAGCTTCGCGTTGCGCCTTGTATTCCGGGTAAGCCTCGTGGCGGAATGTGGGTCCGGCGGGGTCGAACGCAATGCCTACATGCGTAGGCTTTTCTTTATTGAGAACCTCCTGCAGCGTGTTTACGAAACCCAGTATGGCAGATGTGTTGACCCCTTTGGAGTTTATTCTCGGAGATTTTATGAAGGCGTAATAAGCTCTGTATATCAGTGCGTAAGCATCCAGTAAGAAGAGTTTTTCCATGACTTGTCTGATGTTTTAATCCGTAAAATTACTAAAAATAGGGCTATTACATATTTTTATTACTACTTTTGTCACGAAATTATTCAATATGGACAGAAACGGAATCATACTTCATCCGATAGAAACGGAGTTTCAGACCTTTAGAGAACTCTATGCGGACTCTTTTCAAACCGATAATCCGTTGCTGAAATCCGTTTTCGACTACTTGCTCCAGCGTAAGGGAAAGATGATGCGTCCTATCCTTGTCCTTCTCATAGCCAAGGAGTTTGGCCCTATCACGCAAGCCACTTATCATGCCGCTTTGACCTTGGAGATGCTCCATTCCGCCAGTCTGATTCACGACGATGTGGTGGACAACAGCAGCGAGCGGAGAGGGCAGAAGTCGGTCAACGCGATTTATGACAACCGTATCTCCGTGTTGATAGGCGATTACATGCTGTCCGCTGCCCTTCAGCATTCGGCCAAGACCAACCATATTGAGGTGGTGAATGCCATCTCGCAACTGGGCAGAGACCTCTCCGAAGGTGAGATTCTACAGCTCTCCAACATCCGTAATCAGGAGCTTTCCGAGGCTGTCTACTTCGATATTATCCGCATGAAGACGGCGGCGCTCTTCTCCACCTGTGCCAAAGCCGGTGCGTTGACCGCTCCTCACGCCACCCGTGAAGACGTGGAACGCTTCCGCCTGTTTGGTGAGAAGGTGGGTGTCTGTTTCCAGATAAAGGACGACATCTTCGACTACTACAAGAGTGATTCCGTAGGTAAACCCACCGGGAATGACATGCTTGAGGGCAAACTGACCCTCCCTGCGTTGTACGCCGTCAGCCATACGAACCGGCAGGATATCAAGGATTTGGTTGTGAAGGTGAAGAGCCTGCAAGCGACTGCGGAGGATGTGGAAACACTTACCCAGTTTACCAAGGACAACGGTGGTATCGAGTATGCCGAGCAGGTGATGATGCGCTATAAACAAGAGGCGTTGCTCCTTCTCACCGAAGTGAAGAACAACGCCGTCCGTGAAGCGCTTACCGCCTACGTTACCTATGTCATCGAGCGAGAAGTCTAATCCGCAGAGAATCAGAAGAACTTCGTCTCCTCGCCCACAATTTCGCTCAACAACAGGTTCGCCAATCGGCTTGTGCCGATGCGGAAGAGTTCGTTCGTGAGCCACTCCTTGCCCAACACCTCTTTTACGATGGTGTAGTAGACGATAGCGTCCTGCACCGTATTGATGCCTCCTGCGGCCTTGAAACCCACCTTGCGGTCTGTCTCATCGCCGTATTCACGGATGGCTTTGCACATCACGTAGGCCGCCTCCGGTGTAGCTCCGGTCTCTATCTTTCCCGTAGAGGTCTTGATGAAATCCGCCCCTGAATACATGGCCAGTATGGCAGCCTTCTTGATGTTGGAGGCGTTGCCCAGTGCCCCTGTTTCCAGGATTACCTTCAGCTTCTTCTCTCCGCAAAGGTCTTTTATTTCGCTT
The DNA here is from genome assembly GCA_963652075.1 of Acutalibacteraceae bacterium. Lineage (GTDB taxonomy): Bacteria > Bacteroidota > Bacteroidia > Bacteroidales > Bacteroidaceae > Phocaeicola_A. The sequence goes on along the minus strand of CAVJRQ010000025.1, from coordinate 18,532 downwards.
ATCTCGTCGCACATGTCCTCGTAGTTGCCGTTCAGGAACTTGCCCACCGGAATCACGATGTCTATCTCCGTCGCTCCTTCGTGCAGCGCCATGGCGGTCTCCGCTATCTTCACCTCAGTGAACGTCTGCGAAGAGGGGAATCCGGCTGATACACAGGCTACGTTCACCTCTTCCACCTCCAGTGACTGGCTGACGATGTTGGCAAAACAAGGGTATACGCAGAGGGCTGCCACGTTCTTCAGGTCGGGGTATTTGTCCTCAAAGTCGTTCACGCGTTCCGTGAATTTCAGCACGCTCTCCTCGCTGTCCGTAGTCTTCAAGGTGGTCAGGTCGATGCAGTTGAAAAGGAACTTCTTCACCTCCATCGTATTGTTCTGTTCCGCCTTCTCCGCTATCTTTCGGGTGGCTGTCTCCACCTCCTTGTCGTTCAGTTCGGTGACATACTTCCTCAGTGCCTCGTCGTACTTGCTGAGTTCCGCGTTCTCATTGCGTTCTATCTCCAGATTTCCCATATCTCTTATCTTGTTTATCTGTTTATGATTACTTGTTTTCTGTCAACTTAGGGTTGTTTTTGTGCCGTTCCTTGTCCCGTGCCGTCTTCTTCGCGAGGTTTTTCTCGAAAGCCTCCGTCAGGTCTACGCCTGTTTGGTTGGCCAGACAGATGAGCACCCACAGTACGTCCGCCATCTCGTCGCCAAGGTCGTGTTTCTCACCCTCCTTGAACGACTGGTCGCCGTACGTACGCGCCATGATGCGTGCCAGTTCGCCCACCTCCTCGGTCAGTACCGCCATGTTGGTCAGCTCGCTGAAATACCGCACGCCGTAGGTCTTTATCCATTGGTCCACTATCTGTTGTGCTTCTTCTATTTGCATCGTTCAATCTGTTTGTAATCAACTGTTTGCCGCATATCATTCCTTGTTCTTCGTGTCCATGCAGATGGTCACGGGGCCGTCATTTATCAGTTCTACCTTCATGTCCGCCCCGAACTCGCCGGTGGCAATCTGTTTGCCCAGCGCGATACTCAACTCGTCGCAGAAACTGTTGTATCGCGGCACGGAAATCTCATGCTTGGCTGCCCGTATGTACGAGGGCCGATTCCCCTTCTTGTACGAGGCGAACAGGGTAAACTGGCTGATGGCCAGAATCTCTCCCTGCACATCGAGGATAGAGCGGTTCATCACCCCGTTCTCGTCGTCGAAAACCCTCAGGTTGACTATCTTGTGGCAGAGCCATTCGATATCCTCTTGGGAGTCCTCCTCTTCCACGCCTACCAATATCATGAATCCCTTGCCAATGCTGCCTTTCACGGCTCCGCTAATGGTGACGGAGGCACGGCTCACCCGTTGTATCACTACTCTCATAATGTGCTGTTTATGGATGCCGTAAGCGGCTTTTTCTCTGCAAAGATAGTCACACTCCCGTTCCTATCCAATGTTGTTCCCAATATTTCTGGAGAAAATGAAGAAAGAGGTGCGGCTAAGCCTGGAAAAGTCAGCAGGCTTGCAAGTCGTAACGTAAGTACTTTCATCAGCCAACGTAAGTACTTACACATGCCAACGTAAGTACTTACACATGCCATCGTAAGTACTTACGTGAGCCATCGTAAGTACTTGCGTTTTTCGGGGCATCTCCTTGACTTTCCGGGAGTGAATCTTTCAATTCTCGGACTTCAAGCCTTCCATCACCGCCTTGGCCTTTGCTTCGCCCACTGTCTTGGCGAGCTCCTCCAAAGAGGCTTCGCGGATGCGTTTCACGCTCTTGAATTCACGCAACAGGGCGCTTTTGCTCTTTTCTCCGATGCCTTTTATGGTGTCTAAGGCCGATGCGGTCTGTCGTTTGCTGCGTTTGTTGCGGTGGAACGTGATGGCGAACCGGTGTACCTCCTCCTGTATCTGCTCCAACAGGTGGAACAGGGGGCTGTTCTGTTTCAGTCCGATAGTCATTGCCGGGAATCCGTAGAGCAGTTCCGCCGTGCGGTGTCGGCTGTCCTTGGCCAGTCCGGCAATGGGAATGTTCAGGTGCAATTCGTCCTCCACCACTTCCCGCACCACTTCCATCTGCCCTTTGCCACCGTCGGTAATTATCAGGTCGGGCAGGGGAGTGCCTTCGTCAATGGCCCGTTGGTACCTGCGGCGTACCACCTCTTTCATCGAAGCGTAGTCGTCCGGCCCTTCCACGGTCTTGATGGCATAGGTGCGGTAATCCTTTTTCGACGGCTTTGCCTTTTTGAATACCACGCAAGCCGCCACGGCATCCGTTCCGCTGATGTTGGAGTTGTCGAAACACTCTATTTGGTAGGGTAGACGGTCCAGTTTCATCGCTTGTTGTATCTCTTTCATCAGTCGTACGCTCTTTTGCTCCGGATTCAGCTTCTCCGCCTGTTTCAGCCGGTCTACCTTGTATTGTTTCACGTTCAGTTGCGACAACTCCAACAGTTTCTTCTTGTCCCCCCGTTGCGGCACGGTGAACGTGACGTTGTTCAGCTCGATATCCACCTCGAAAGGCACGATGATTTCGCGTGAGAGGCTCTTGTAGCGTTCGCGCATCTCGATGATGCCCATTGCCAGCAACTCCTCCTTGGTCTCCTCCAACCGCTTTTTGTACTCAAACGTAAAGGCTTGGTTGATGCTCCCGTTGGTAATATGCAGGTAATTGATGTAGGCCGTTGTCTCATCCTCTTCGATGGAGAACACGTCGATATTGTGCAGAGAGACGTTTACCACCTCGCTCCGTGCCCGGTAACCTTCAATCAGCTCGTACTTCTCCTTTATCTTTTGTGCCTCTTCGAACCGCATCTCCTCAGCCAACCGCTGCATCTCCTCCAGCAAGCCTTGGCTGATGGCTTTGGTGTTCCCCTTCAGAATCTCCTTCACCTCCGCCATGTTTTTCATGTATTCCTCGTGCGATTGTTGGGCGATGCAGGGTGCTTTGCAGTTCTTGATGTGGTATTCCAGACAGGGTGCGAACTTCCCCTTGTTTATATTGTCCGGTGTCAATGCCAGGTTACACGAACGGATAGGGTAGAGTTTCTTAATCAACTCCAGCACGGCATACATCGAAGGCAGATGGCTGTATGGCCCGTAGTAAGAGCTCCCGTTCCGGATGATGCGCCGTGTCTTGAAGACGCGGGGAAAATATTCGTTGCTCACGCAGATAGAGGGGTAGGTTTTGTCGTCCTTCAGCAATACGTTGTAGCGTGGCTTGTATTTCTTGATGAGGTTATTCTCCAACAGTAGCGCATCCTCTTCCGTGTTTACTACGATGTAGCGGATGTCTGCAATCTTGCTGACCAGCATCCGTGTTTTGTTGGAGGTGTGCTCTTTGCTGAAGTAGGAGTAGACCCTCCGCTTTAGGTTTTTTGCCTTTCCTACATAGATGATGACTCCCTCCGCATTCAGGTATTGGTAGATGCCCGGGCTGTCCGGGAGGTTCTGCACGATGCCCTTCAGATAGTTCTCCGTCTCTATTTTGTCTCTCTTTTCCATCTTCTCTATGCGGATTGTTTCGTTCTTCCTTGCAATCGTAAAGCGCAATCATTAAAGGGTTTCTTTTTGAATTGTTTCACGTGGAACAATAGCAAAACGGCCGTTTTCAACGATTGTTTCTATTTGCGTAGCAAGACGAGCAGTACGTTTATGTCACTGGGGGAGATGCCCGGAATACGGCTCGCCTGTGCGAGTGTCTCGGGATCGATGCGCTTCAGCTTCTGTCGGGCTTCGGTCGACAACGAGTTCAACGTGTCGTAGTCGAACTTGCCTTTGATGCGGATGCTCTCCAGCCGGGAGGTTTTTTCCGCGATGAAACGTTCCCTTTCGATGTACCCCTTGTATTTAACCTGAATCTCGGCCGCCTCCATGATTTCTCCCTTTCTGTCGGTAATCTCATTCAACAGCTTGGCAAATGGCTCTATGTGGTTGGCGATGCTCTCCAAGGTGATTTGTGGGCGACTTATCAAGTCTACCAGCTTGCACCCTTGCTGTAGGGGGGTAGTTCCCATTTCCGCCAAGGCGGCATTGATGAGTGCCGGCTTCACGGAGAAGTTCTCGGTAAATTGGATGATTCTCTCCACCTGCTCGCGCTTCTCCACCATGTGCCGGTAGCGGTCAGCCTTGGCCAATCCGAGCCGGTACGATTTCTCCGTCAACCGCATGTCGGCATCGTCTTGTCTCAGCAGGATGCGGTATTCGGCCCGCGAGGTGAACATACGGTAAGGCTCGTCCACCCCTTTCGTCACCAAGTCGTCGATGAGTACGCCGATGTAAGCCTCGTCGCGTCCCAGCGTAAAAGGCTCTCCGCCAGCGCAGTTGATGTGCGCATTGATGCCGGCAATGAGACCTTGGCCGCCTGCCTCTTCGTAGCCCGTTGTGCCGTTTACCTGTCCGGCGAAGAACAGGTTTTGGATAATCTTCGACTCCAGCGAGTGCTTCAGTTGTGTCGGATCGAAGTAGTCGTATTCGATGGCGTAGCCCGGTCGGTAGATAACCAAATCCTTGAATGCGGGGATTTTATGCAACGCTTCCAGCTGGATGCGGATAGGGAGTGACGATGAAAAGCCGTTCAGATAGAGCTCCTGCGTGGACTCTCCCTCCGGTTCCAGAAAGAGCTGGTGCTGTTCTTTGTCCGGGAAGGTGACAATCTTCGTCTCTATGCTGGGGCAGTACCGAGGACCGATACTCTTGATTTGTCCGTTGAAAAGGGGCGAGTCGGGGAGTCCGTCGCGCAACACTTGATGCACCGCCTCGTTGGTATAGCAGGTCCAGCATTGCAGCTGTTTCAGCTTGCGGGGTTCGCCCATGAAGGAGAATTGGTGGAAGTCCTGTTCGCCGTCCTGTGTATCCATCAGGTCGTAGTGAACGCTGCGCCCGTCGATGCGAACGGGTGTGCCGGTCTTCATGCGTCCTGCCTTGACACCATGGCGAACGATGGATTCGGTCAGATGCAGCGAGGCGGGTTCCGCCACCCGTCCACCCGGCAGTTGGGTCCGTCCGAAATGCAACAGGCCATTGAGGAAAGTTCCTGCCGTCAGCACCACCGCCTTGGCGTGGAAGGTTACGTCCAAATAGGTGACGACACCCGTTACCGCCCCGTTCTCTACCACGACCTCTTTCACTTGGTCTTGCCAGATGTGCAGGTTGGGGATGTTTTCCAACACCTCGCGCCAAGCCCAGATGAACTTTCCCCGGTCGCACTGCGCCCGTGGGCTCCACATGGCGGGGCCTTTGGAGCGGTTCAGCATGCGGAACTGTATCGCCGTGCGGTCGGTCACCAGTCCCATGTATCCGCCCAACGCGTCTATTTCGCGTACGATTTGTCCTTTGGCGATGCCGCCTACGGCAGGGTTGCAGCTCATCTGCGCAATCTTGTTCATGTCCATCGTTATCAGACAGGTCTTCGAGCCTAAGTTGGCGGCGGCCGCTGCGGCCTCGCACCCGGCATGTCCCGCGCCTATCACGATAACGTCGTAGTTGAATTCCATCATTGTCTTCTTCCTTTCGTAACGTGGCGCAAAGGTAGAAATTATTTTTCATTTAAGTTTGGGGAGAAGTCAACTGAAATCAACAAGACCGTCATCAAAAGAACCGTGCCTTGCGGAGAGAAAACAATGCCGCATATTTTGTTCATCCTGAACCTTATACTATCTTTGCAGCCGAATTAAAAAACATTGAATGAAGACATTTGAAGAGTTAGGCGTTTCCGAGGAAATCCTAAAGGCGATTAAGGAGATGGGCTATGAAAATCCGATGCCCGTACAGGAGGAAGTGATTCCCTATTTGTTAGGAAACGGAAATGATGTGGTGGCGCTGGCGCAGACCGGTACAGGTAAAACGGCTGCCTTTGGCTTGCCACTTATCCAGAAAATTGACGTGAATTACCGTGTGCCTCAGGCACTTATCCTTTGTCCTACCCGGGAGCTGTGCCTACAGATTGCGGGCGACTTGACCGACTATTCCAAGTATATCGACGGCTTGCGTGTGCAACCCGTTTACGGAGGGTCGTCCATCGGCACCCAGATACGCAACCTCAAGCGTGGCGTACATATCATTGTGGCGACACCGGGACGACTCATCGACCTGATGGAACGCCGCACGGTAGACCTCTCCACCGTACGTGACGTGGTGATGGACGAGGCGGACGAGATGCTCAACATGGGATTCACCGACAGCATCAACACCATTCTTGCCGAAGTGCCCGAAGACCGCAATACGCTGCTCTTCTCCGCTACCATGAGTCCCGAGATTTCACGCATCTCGAAGAACTATCTCCGCAATGCCAAGGAGATTGTCATCGGAGTGAAAAACGAAGGAAGCAAGAACGTGAACCACGTCTACTTCATGGTTCATGCGAAAGACAAGTATTTGGCTCTCAAACGGATAGTAGACTTTTATCCACAGATATACGGCATCATCTTCTGCCGTACGCGCATCGAGACCCAGGAGATTGCCGACAAGCTGATACAGGATGGCTATAACGCTGATTCCCTGCACGGTGAGCTGTCGCAGGCACAGCGCGACCTGGTGATGCAGAAGTTCCGCCAGCGACACCTGCAACTGTTGGTGGCTACCGACGTGGCTGCCCGCGGACTGGACGTGGACGACCTGACGCACGTCATCCACTACGGACTGCCCGACGACACGGAGAGCTACACCCACCGCAGTGGTCGTACGGGACGTGCCGGCAAGACGGGAACCTCCATTGCCATCATGAATCTCCGCGAGAAAAGCAAGATGCGTGCCATCGAGAAGATTATCGGCAAGAAGTTCGTGGCGGGCGAGCTGCCTACAGGCAAGCAAATCTGTGAGAAACAGCTGCTGAAGATGGTAGACGAGATAGAGAAGGTGAAGGTGGACGAGGACGAAATCGCCGCTTTCCTGCCCGATGTCTACCGTAAACTGGACTGGCTGGAGAAGGAGGACATCATCAAACGCATGGTGTCGCGCGAGTTCAACCGCTTCCTCGACTATTACAAGAACGCCCCCGAAATAGAGATGCCGTCCGACAGCCGTCAGGGCAAAGAGCCCAAGGAGCGCGGCGAGAAGCGCGGACAGCGCAGCCGCAAGGCCGAAGCAGGCTATGCGCGCCTTTTCCTCAATATGGGCAAGACGGACAACTTCTATGCCGCACAGGTGATTGATTTGGTCAACAAACATACCCGTGGACAAAAGATAGAGATAGGGCGCATCGACTTGATGCAGAACTTCTCCTTCTTTGAAGTGCCTGAGGAACAAGCCGATGACGTAATCCGTGCCTTGGATAGAACCTCGGTAGGCGGCCGTAAGATCGTTGTGGAGCGTGCCGACGAACAGGAGAAAGAGGCTGAAAAGTCCCGTGGACGTGGCCGCCGAAGCGATGACTCGGAGGGTCGCGGTAGAGGACGTCGTGGCGGCAAATCGTCAGAGTACGGTAGAGGCAAAGCCTCTGAGCGCCGTAAGGAGAAGGGCGACTCCCGTCGGGAGAAACCCGCCAAGGAGAAATCCCGCAAGAAGAGTCGTGAAGACCGTGATTTCGTCCCTGCCCACGCCTCCAAGAAGAAAGACGACTGGCGTCAGTTTTTCCAAGGCAACGACAAAGGCTTCAAGGACGAAGAGCCGGACTTCAGTGAAGAGGGATGGGCCGTACGCAAACCCCGTAAGAAGTAGGCTTTATAGTCTCTTCGGCTCTGAAACACTCATCGAAACAGCTTCCCGATGCCGGGCAGCTGTTTCATCGGCAAGTCCTTGTGGAGGATGTAGGCCACGAACACAAGCAGCAACAGCGTGCGGAGGGGCAACAGAACCCATAGACTGGTGAACGGAAGTACCTCCGCCACGGCGTAGAGCAGTGCCGCCAACAACACGTATTTGCCGATGGAGGCCAGGTCGTAACGGATGGGATACTTTTTCTGACCGACGAAGTAGGAGAGCAGCATCGCCACGCCATAGCCTGCGAAACCTGCCCAAGCACAAGCCATATAGCCATAGAGGGGGACAAACAGCACGTTTATGCCGATGAGTACGGCGCAGCCGGCGAACGAGAAATAGGCTCCCCACTGCGTCTGGTCAATGAGCTTGTACCAAAACGAGAGGTTGAAATAGACTCCCATAAAGATTTCGGCGGCCATCACGATTGGCACCACCTTCAGACCCGACCAATAGTCCGGTGCCAGAATATACTTCAGAATATCCAGATAGAACATCACGGTCAGGAAGGCCAGAAGGGTGAAGATGATGAAGAACTTCATCGCCTTGGCATAGACCTCCCGGTTGTCCGCATCCTTGCTCTTTCCGAACACGAATGGCTCGTAGGCATAACGGAACGCCTGCGTCAGCATGGCCATAATCATCGCTATCTTGCTGCAAGCCCCGTAGATGCCCAGCAGCTTCTGTCCCTCGGAGGCATCGGGATAGATGTGGCGGAAGATAATCTTGTCCGCCACTTGGTTGAGAATGCCTGCAATGCCTAATATAAGGATAGGGTAGGAGTAGCGCAGCATGCGGCGCGCCAAGGTGCGGTCGAATCCCCCCTTGAAATGGAGTTGCGGCAAGAGCAGCACCATGATGATGGCGGTGCAGATGAGGTTGAACAAAAAAGCGAAGAAAACATCCTTTCCACCGATGAAAACGTAATAAACCACGTTGACGGCGATGTTCAGCACGATGAAGAGCATCTTCAGCGTCGCAAAGTGCAACGCCCGTTGTCTGTAGCGCAGATAGGCGAACGGAATGCTTTGGAACGCGTCCATGGCCACCACCCACACCATCATGCCGATGTACCAAGGGTGGTCGGAATATCCGGTGAAACGGGCTATTTGTGGCAGAAACAGCGTGCAGAGCAGCGCGAACAGGAGCGAGGTGGAACCTACCATCGTGAGTACGGTGGAGTAGACCCGTTCGGGTTGTTCGTTCTCTTTGTTTACAAAGCGGAAAAAGGTGGTCTCCATGCCGTAGGTGAGAACCACCATGAGCAGGGCCGTCCATGCGTAGACTTCGGTGATGACACCGTAGCCGCCCGATGCCGCCGACATGGCGGCGGCGTATACCGGCACCAACAGGTAATTCAGAAACCGCCCGACAATGCTGCTGACACCGTAGATGGCCGTATCCTTTGCCAATGATTTCAAGTTTGCCATAGCGTGCTGTTTGTCTGTTCGCTTATCCGAAGAGGTCGCCCATGGAGGTGGCTTGCGCGCGTCCCAAGTGCCTGTACGCCAACTCGGTCACTTCGCGTCCTCGGGGTGTCCGTTTGATGAATCCTTCCTTGATGAGGAAAGGCTCGTAGACCTCCTCTAACGTGCCTGCGTCCTCACCCAGTGCCGTGGCGATGGTGGAGAGTCCCACCGGTCCGCCCTTGAACTTGTCGATGAGGGTGCAGAGAATCTTATTGTCTATCTCATCGAGCCCGTAGCGGTCGATGTTGAGCGCTTCCAGCGCAAAGGCGGCAATCTCCATGTCGATGCGTCCCGAACCGCGCACCTGCGCAAAGTCGCGCACGCGGCGCAGCAAGGCGTTGGCTATACGGGGCGTGCCGCGGCTGCGTGAGGCTATCTCGCCCGCGGCTTCGGCATCGCACGGAACGTTGAGGATGTGCGCTGAACGTTGGATGATGTCCGCTATCAGCTCGTTGTCGTAGTATTCAAGGTGGAGGTTGATGCCGAAGCGCGCCCGCAGAGGAGCTGTGAGCAGTCCGCTACGGGTGGTGGCTCCCACCAAGGTGAACGGGTTGAGGTCTATCTGGATGCTGCGGGCCGACGGGCCTTTGTCTATCATGATGTCGATACGGTAGTCCTCCATGGCGGAGTAGAGATACTCCTCCACGACGGGGGAGAGGCGGTGTATTTCGTCGATGAAAAGGACATCATTGGGCTCTAATGAGGTGAGGATGCCCGCCAAATCGCCCGGCTTGTCCAACACGGGGCCGGAGGTAATCTTGAATCCCACGCCCAGTTCGTTGGCGATGATGTTGCTCAGGGTGGTCTTACCCAGTCCGGGAGGGCCGTGAAGCAGGGTATGATCCAGCGGTTCGCCCCGCAGGCGGGCCGCTTCCACAAACACCCGCAGGTTGCTCACCACCTTTTCTTGTCCGCAGAAGTCCTTGAAGCTAAGCGGGCGCAGGGCGTTCTCGAAATCGCGCTCCTTTCCGGTGAGCTGCTGATTGCGTATGTCGAAATTCTCTTCCATTGTCATGCGGTATCACGTTAGGCAGTGCAAATGTATACAAAATCGGCTGAATGTACCCTCGCTTTTGGCTTTTCGATAAAAAGTCCACTTTCTGATAGGGTTAAATAACCTTAAAACGGCAGGCGTGACGGTAGATTACACAACCGTGACGATAGATTACACAAATTTTATTACCAATTGCCTTACTTTGCCGATGAGTTATCTAAACTAATTAAAAAACTTCATGTTTAACCTTTAAAAAAGTTTTATGAAACAAACAATCATGCTAAGAAAAGCACAAGGTCTGTTACTGGCTTCTGGCTTATTTCTCTTGGGCAGTTGTGCCATCGGTTATGAATCACCGAGTGGTTTTGATGCCGGAGTAAGGAATACGCAGATGGTTACGCCAGACTCATTTGCTTATTCTATTGACAAAACGGGAACCATCGCGACCGTCAGTTGGCCGCTCGTGGTGGGTGCCAAGTATTACGAGGTGTCGTTCTGGAATGTGGATGACCCCGAGAACCCCGTCGTTATAGGTGATTACGACAAGAAGATGGTGGACGGAACCTCCATAAAGGTGTCTGTCGCCGAAGACTGCAACTACAAGATGGAGATTCGTGCCCTCGGTAATTCCGATTTGGGCAACACCGACGACCCCGAACCGGTGGTTCACTCACTCACCACCCTGGTGCCGTCCGTTGCCACCATCCCGTCCGGGTCGGACATCTATGAGTACCTGCAGGCCAATCCGTTGCCCGAGGTGACAAAAGACGAGGTGGCCATTGACCTGGAAGCAGGTGGTACGTACACCTGTAGCGGTCCGGTGGACTTTGGCGGCCAGAAGATGACCTTCCGCGGCAACAAACTCAACCGCGCTATCGTGAAGATGACGGGTGGCGGAGCTTTCTACACCTACTCGGGTTTGAAGCTCAAGTTCCTCAACTTCGACTGTGCGGAGTCTACGGCCAACTCGCTCCTCTTCATGAGCAACAACGGCCTGCCAGACGCGATTAAGTCGCAGAACATGGGCAAATATTACCGTGACGGATCGGTCATCAAAGACATCTACATGGTGGAAGACCCCATCTACATTGCCGACTGTTGGATTAAGGACCTGCCGAAATCCATGATTCATGACAACGGCGTACAGGTCGCTTACTGGAACTTCACCATCTCGAACTGCATCATCCAGCAGAAAAGCAACGGTGACCCCTTCATTAACCTACAGAAGAAAGGACGTTCGATCAAGGAGATTGAGTTCAGGAACTCTACCATCTACAACATCACGGACAAGGGTAGCTATTGGCTCCGGTACAACAACGCGTCGAACGCCACTCCTTCCAAGACGTTCGGTAATATGACCAGTGAATACAGCAACGCTTCGGTAACACTGATCAACTGTACGTTCAGCAAGACCTTTGCCAGCGGTAAGATGGCCAACAACAACCGTAACAGTTCGACCAACACTACGGTCATCTTTTGCGTGTTCTACGATATTGCGAGAGTTCGTGAATGGTTGGCATACGGAACGACAAAGAAGTATAGCTTCAATTTCTGGTACGCCGTTACCAATCCCGACACGGCAGACCCGACACAAAAGGATACCAGCGGAGCGCCGTTCGCCTCTACCTACGATCCGAAGTTCTTGGGTGACGTGACGCAATCGCTCGACCTGACGCAACCCAACGGGGGCGTGAACTTCACCCCGGGAGAGACCCAAATCAAGGTGAACTACGCGGGTGACCCCAGATGGTTATATTAAACTAAAGTCTAATACCTAACATATATAGTATAATGAATAAACGACATATCATATATAGCTTATGTCTGCTGCTGATGGTCTGCCTGGCGTTCCCGGTGAGCGCACAGAAGGCTCAGCAAGCTGTCCGCACGGTGACAGGCGTTGTTGTGGACGAGAATGATGAGCCCATAATCGGTGCTACGGTCATCGTGCAAGGAACCAGTGTGGGCACCATGACCGACATGGACGGTAAATTCACGCTGAAGGTTCCGGAAAAGGGAAAGATTCAGGTCTCCTTCATCGGCTACGTAAAACAGACCGTATCCAAACTCGACAACAATCCGAAGATTGTGCTGAAAGAGGACGTGAACATGATGGAAGAGGTGGTAGCTCTGGGCTACGGTTCCGGTAAGCAGAAAAACGTGACCGGTTCCGTGGAGGTGTTCCGTGCCGAGGAGCTGCAGGACCTCTCCGTAAGTAACCTCTCCGAGGCCCTCGTCGGTCTGTCTCCTTCCGTTCACGTGGACATGCCGAGCAGCGGCCGTCCGGGTGAGACGGCAACCATTACCATCCGTCAGGCCAAGCAGGCCGTGTCGTTGGTGCCTACGGGAACCGATGCCGGCGGTCAGGCATGGGGTGGTGTAGCCGACCCGTCGCCGCTCTTCGTCATCGATGACTTCATCAGTACCGAGGAGGACTTCAACAACCTGGATATCGACGAGGTGGAGACCATCACCATCCTGAAGGATGCTTCCGCCGCCGTCTACGGTTCGTACTGCGCCTATGGTGTCATCCTCGTGAAGACCAAACGCGGTGAGGCCGGTGCCCCGAAGATTTCCTACAACGGAACCTTCGGTTTCATCGATGCCATCAAGCATGCCGACATGATGAGCGCCTACGAATATGCCCGCATCTACAATGCCGCACAGGGTGCGCCCAACAAGAAGTCGGGTACGGAGGACATGTTGCTCGACTACATCCAGTATGACGAAATGGAGGCCATGAAGAACCTCGACTACAACCTGCTGGACAAATATTGGTCATCATCCCTGACCCAGCAGCACAGTGTGAGCATCAGCGGCGGTACGGAGAAGGCTACCTACTTCGGTAACGTCTCCTACTACACACAGGACGGTAACATCGGTAAGCTGGACTACGACCGCTGGAACTACCGTGCGGGTATCAACGTGAAAATATCCAAATACCTGAAGTCATCGCTGAACATCTCCGGAAACTATGCCCAGAAGACTTCTCACATGGCAAGTTCCGGCGGTAGCGGCAGCAACGAGGACTATTCGTACATGCTCTTCAACCCCCGCTACGTGCCCGACCAGATTGGTGACTATCCTATCTACCACTCCGGTATGAAGAACGACCCCTCGTTCAGCAACTACTACAATTACCAGTCACTCTACCGTTCGCGCAACAACAAGGTGAACAACTCGAACTCCTTGAGCCTGCAGGCATCGTTGGAGTACAACTTCGACTGGAGTGAAATACTGAAAGGCTTGAGCCTGAAACTCACCTACTCGAAGAGTATCAGCAACGACAAGACGAACAACATCCGTATGCAGAACACGGTGTACCGTGTGAAGAACCGTGGCGGTTCGGGTAAACACTTATACATTACCGACCCAACCCTCATTATCGACAACGACCCGGAAGTAGACTATGACCCCGAAACGCTGGAGGGATTTGCCTACACCTCGTATGACAACCTGGAACAGCGTATCCTCAATGACGGACAGAAGTCGTACGTCAGCCGTAGCATGTCGCGTGCGGACAGCTACCAGATGAACTTGATGTTGATTTACGCCCGCAAGTTCGGTAACCACGACATCAGCGGAACATTCTCCATCGAGAAAGGCGAGGATGAGTCCGAAAACGTAGAGGCAAGCGGAACAGCGCCGCTGTCATTTACCGACGGACAGTCCACCTCCCTCTCCGACGAATCGGAGAAGACGGTGACCTGGGGACGCAGCGAGGGTGGTCGTCTGGCCTACATCGGCCGTCTGAACTACGCCTATGCGGACAAGTACCTGCTGGAGTTCCTCTTCCGTTCGCAGGCATCCACCAAATTCTCTCCGGAGAACTACTGGGGCTACTTCCCCAGCCTCTCCGCCGGATGGGTCATGTCCGAAGAGAGCTGGTTCAACAAAGAGAAGACCGGCATCGACTTCCTGAAGTTCAGAGCCTCTTTCGGTATCATGGGACGCGACAACGTGGACGCATGGAGATGGTGTCAGCTCTATGACTATAAGGAATACGGCGCTCCGATATTCGGTACCAACATCGACAAAGAGGCCGGCAAGTCGTTCAAACTCCCCGAGAAGTCCGGTACCAACCCGAACCTCCGTTGGGACAAGAACTACCAGACCAACTTCGGTATCGACATGACGCTTCTGAACAACCGACTCTCGTTGACAATGGAAGGCTACTACACCTTTGCCCGTGAGATGTTCGTGACTCCTGCCGGCAATGTGCTACCGGGTACGGTAGGTATCTATGCCGCTCCCGAGAACTGGGGTAAGATGGACTCCTACGGCGTGGAACTGCAGGCCAAGTGGAGACAGCGCATCGGCAAAGACCTGCGCATTACCTTAGGTGTCGGTACAGGCTATGATGACAACAAACTGTTGGAGGCCTCCTTCCCCCTCGATCCGAAATTCTCCGACCAGGTGAAGGGCGAACGTTCTGACCGTGGTAAATGGGGACTCTCCTGCATCGGCATGTTCCGTTCGTACCAGGAAATCGAGGAGTATTTCCGGAAATACAACATCACCGACTACTTGGGTCTGACCAAGTCCGAGGTATATCCGGGTATGCTCATCTACGAAGATATCCGTGGCAAGAAGGACGCGAACGGCAACTACACCGCCCCCGACGGCATCATCAGTGCAGAGGATGACGTGGTGCAGATTTCTCACCGCTCGAGCAACCCCTACAATATGAACTTCAACTTCCAGATTCAGTACAAGGAGTTCTCGCTCAACGCCACCGCACAGGCTGAATGGGGTGCCTACACCACCGTTCCGAGCGGATTGAGAGGTGAGAGCTTCGACGACATGGAGACCCAGAATATCTCCACCTTCTGGAAGGATATGTTCATCTACGAGGACGTGAAGGATTTGCAGGGCAACGTTCTGGCCAAGGCCAACATCAACGGTAGCCTGCCTAACCTTCGCTATTCGAGCATCAACAAACAGGAGTCTACCTTCTGGCGGATGAGCGCGGCCAAGATCATGTTGCGCAACATCACCCTCGCCTACTCCATGCCGAAAGCCTGGATTCGTCCCTTTGGCATCAGCAGCATGCGTTTCAACGTGACCTGCCAGAACGCGTTCAGCTTCTATAACGCCATCCCCGGAGGTGCGTGGGATACCTTCGCCGGTTCGTACGGTAATTACCCTGTAACACGTAAAGTCACCCTGGGTGTGAAAGTTTCGTTCTAATTATTAAAACTGAAGTATTATGAAGATAAACAAATTACATAAAGTCGCTCCGGGTCTGATGCTGGCGTTGGGATTGTCCACATTGGCCGGCTGTAGCGACCAGTTCCTGGCCGACAAGCAACCTTACGGTAAGTTCGGTCCCGACCTTGTTTACGGAGACGCCAACTCCATCAAGTTGCGTCTGAACTACATCTACGAGAAATCGTTGCCCTACTACAAAGGCTATGCTAACACGACAGACAATTTCTATCCGGACTTGTGGCCGATAGGATTGCCCGACATGCTGTCCGCCAACACGGACGAGTTTACCGGATACGGTGTATACACCAACCCCGGAACCGTCTGGAGCAGCGAAAACATCCAAAAGTTTTTCTACTACGGTATAAACGAGAGCCCGTGGAAGAAAATCCGCGAATGCAACGATGTCATTGAAGGAACCAACTCAAGTACCTCCCTTACCGACATAGAGAAACACGAGACCGAGGCACAGGCTCGCTTCTTCCGCGCCACCCGTTACTACCGTTTGTGGAAACGCTACGGAGGTATTCCTATCGTGGACAAGCTGCTCAGTACCATGTTTACCGACAGTTTGCAGCAGGCTTCTGTGCGCAACTCTACGGACGAGACCTTCCGGTTCATGATCAACGACCTGACGTATGCCGGCGAGAACCTGCCTGTCCGTTGGGAAGAAGAGGTGAACGACTGGGGACGCATCACGTCCGGAGCAAGCTACGCCCTGGCAGGCATCATCGCCAACTACTATGCGAGCCCGGTGTTCAACCGTGCCGACGACACCGACCGTTGGCAGGAAGCCTACGACCTCAACAAGAAGGCGCTGGAAGTGCTGGAAGAGGGTAAATTCGGATTGGCCTATGAGGGCAACCCGGGAAACAACGCCAGCAACTGGGCCAACATCTGGAACACCGTTTATTGCGGAGAGGGTGAGGGAGGAATATCAGAAGGTGTTTACATAGCCATCTGCAACAGATCCGCAGCGGACAAGGCCCTTAACAACTGTTGGGAGCAGACCATTCGTCCCTCCAATGCCAAGGGCGGTGGCGGCCTTTCGCCTACATCCGAGATGGTTGACGCATTCCCCATGGCCGACGGAAAGCGGCCGAACGAAGGCAGCGTCTATCCCTACGACAAGGTCTGCTTCTTCCTCAACCGCGACCCGCGTTTCTACCGCACCTTCGCATTTCCGGGTACGGAATGGAAGTTCGACGGCACCATTGAGGTAGAAGAGGGCGACGAATCCTACCCCTATACAAGTGGCTCGCAGTACAAACTGTATAACTTCGCGTGGTATCTGGATGCATCGGAAGCCTCCGACGAACGCAAGGGCGGATTCTTTACCGACTACATGGGCAATGGCGGCAAGACCGTGTTCGTGCGCAAGAAATCGCAGGATGCCGGTCTTGGCTTGCCGGCCATGTACACGTTCCAAAACGACGGTGGCTTCAAGTACAGCGGACAGCCCCTTATTGCCATCCGTTACACCGAGGTGCTGCTCAACTATGCCGAGGCGGCCTGCGGTATCAACAAGCTGGATGAGGCTTGGAACGTGTTGGTACGTATTCGCCAGCGTGTAGGTTACGAAGGCGACTGCGGACTTGACCCCGCCATCAAGGGCGATCGTGCGAAGATGTTCGAGGCCATCCTCTACGAACGCCGCATTGAGCTGGCCTACGAAGGCAAGCGCTTCGACGACTGCCACCGCTGGATGCTGTTCGACGGAGGCGAAGGCCAGGAACTTATCAATGCCGGATGGGGACTCACCGCATGGGGTGGAAACACCTGCACCTACTTGGGTGTGAAACCGCTGAAAGAGCAGTTGCTTCACCGGATAGAGCTTTACTTCGACCCTAACGTCTACGTGGCTCCGAAGGAGAATCTCCACGATCCGTTTACCCATGACAGCCTCGGCATCAAGAAACCGACGGCGTTATCGCTGAAAGAGGACATGACTGCCACTGTTTCCGAAGACGCGGAAGAGGGTATTACCTATGTGTATGCCAATTCCAATGTGCAGAAATTGGCCGAGTTCTACCGGGCTAATCTCCTTAGAAAGGATGTGGAGACCATGGACCCCGTGGAGATAAAAGACACGGAAGGAGTGGTTATCGCCACCTATACCATGCCGACTTGGGACGCGAAACTCTACTTCATGGGATTGAATCTGGGCGACCAGGAGAACAACCCGCGCGTAGCGCAGAACGTCGGTTGGACGAGCCGCTACGGTGGCATGGGTCTCTTCGACCCCTTGAGCCTGACACCGAATACGGACGTAACGAATGTGACCACTACCCAAGTGGTTACACCCTTGGAATAATTTCGGTTTTTTAATTAGGTAATCAAGAAAGGGTTTTGTCGTGAGACACGGCCCTTTCTACACCAAAAACAACATCGCAGTCAAATGATAATAACTAAAAACAAAGAAAATGAAACAGAAAATGATTATTTAGCTTTAGGAGTCACTCTCTTGGGATGTATTATCTTCCTGAGCTGTAACAATGGCTTCTCCTGTTGCACTAATGACGCCAAGTGCGTAAATGCCAATAATGCTGATTCCATCCAAGTTGAGATGATGGTTCATCAGATATGGTATGATTTGAATGCGAAAATCGGGAACGGCGATGCTTGTTCTTTTACCCCCTATCAGAAACAAGTATATGAAGTTTCCTACGTCAAGATGGCTAAAAAGGTTAAGAAAGTCGAAGGGAAAAGCAACTCTACTTGGACATGACCAAGGATGAGTAGATGAAATTAGGCCTGCATGAAGCGTTCTACAATGCAAAGGTGAAAGACTTGGAAGATGTGAATCATTATATTGATTCGATTCCTAATGATACCGCCATGTGGAATGGGTATGTCAAACTCTATGACCTGAAAGAATAGAAAGCCCCATTTCACTACAAACGAAACAATATTACATTTCATAGATTAACGTTAAACATTTTGAGTTAACAAAGAAGCATCAAAAGAGGTCCATCTGGGAAGACCGACCTCTTTTAATTATTAACCCATTATTGAACTGGTGAGTCCTTTATAGCCATGCATCTGAATATGACCAATAAACGTATCGTAGAATCAAACGAATAAGCCTTCAATTGCAGTTTCCGCGTGAATGTTTTGGATGTTACGCTAAAATGCCGTAAACTTGCAGAAAAGAAAAACTGAGCGAATTATGATACTGAGCGTA
>CAVJRQ010000024.1:0-22584 GCA_963652075.1 Acutalibacteraceae bacterium | reverse complement strand
GTCCTAATGTCGTACGACCATGCACCCTAACGTCGTACGACTATAGTACCTCATGACGTACGTTTACTGACCCTCATGACGTACGACCATGCACCCTAATGTCGTACGTGCTTATTCCTGTTTTACTGTACACTTTCTCTCTTCATTTACTGAAACGGTAGACACCTTACGTGTCTCCACCTTACGTGTCTCCACCTTACGTGTCTCCACGCAAGTACTTACGTTGCCCGATGAAAGTACTTACGTTGCCCGATGTAAGTACTTACGTTGGCTCATGTAAGTACTTACGTTGCCCGATGTAAGTACTTACGTTGGCAGGTGCAACCGCTTGCGTGCGAATCGTCCAAAAAACGAGGTATAGTCTCAATGAGCAACGAGGTAGTACCTCATTGCCACTCGAGGTATTGTCTCGTTGGCCGATGAGGTAGTACCTCGTTAAACTATGCGGTGCGGCGGTTGAAACGGAACAGTGCAACACCGCAGGTCCCGTCCGTGCTATTCTCACGAATCCGCCCGCCTTACACTATCCCATCCCGGGGGAAGTTACTTCCCGGCGGGTTGGGTGTAGAAATTGATGAGATCCGTCAGAGCCTTGCGGCATACGGGACAGAACTCGGGATTGGCGTTGGTACGCATGCGGCAGTCCTTGCAGGGGCGGTAGATGCCCTTGGTGCTGTAGCCACCGCCTTCGTAGAGGTCAACGCCCTCCTGCCCTACCATATCTTTCCACTTGCTGCCGAAGTCCACCTTGGTGGTGATGTTCGCTTCCCACGGCTCCACGTCAGACGGATACATGGGGATAGCCTCATCGTCGTAGGCATACTCGTCAGCGAGTCCGGCGAAGCTGTGGCCAAACTCGTGTACCACGACGGGGCGGAACATGTCATGGTGCGTCATGGAGAGATTGTAGGAGTTGAGGATGCCTCCACCCCCGTACTTCTCGGTATTGACGAGCACGATGATGTGTTCGTAGGGAACGCCCGCCAACACATCGTGCAGAGCCTTCAGGTTGAGCGTGGTCAGATAGCGGTCGGAATAGAAGGTGTTGAAGTGCGATCCCACGGCGGTGCTCTTCCAGACTCCGTTGCCCGGCTCGCTGGTCCCGCTCTCCTTGGAGACGGACTTGGCCGCCACCACCTCGAAGCGGTCCTTCAACGACTTGAACGGCTCGTGCGCGAAGAGCGCGTCGCAGGCTGTGCGGCAGTCGTTGAGGTAGGTATCCATCTCATCGGCCGTGTAGCCTTCCGCCACGAAGGCCACGTGGATGCAGCGGTTCGTGTCGGCCGGCTGCACGAGGGTCTCGTAGGGCGTGACATTCTTCTCGCCCATATGGCGGATGAGGATGTCGGTGGGCACCACCCGGTGGGTCATGCTGGTCATCACCTCCTTGCGGTTGTTGTACAGCTCCACGGTGATGTCAACGGTATCCTTCGGCATGGGCACGAGATAGACGTTCTCGAAAGAACGCCGGGTGCTCTTCGCCTCGTCGTAGGAGAGCCACTCCTGGAAGAGCGTAGAGAAAGAGTTCCGGTAGATGACCGTCTTCGTCTTGTGGTCCGAGACGATAATCTGGCCGTTGCCCCGTACGGGCACTTCACTCAGGTGTTGACGCTTGCCGTACCAACGGGGCAGTACGTTCAGCTTGTCCAAATAGACGCTCTGTTGATTGGCGTCACCGGCAAACACATAGTCGAGGCGGAGGGTCTTGTCCGTGAAATAGCGGTTGAAATCCTGCGCCATGGAGGGCGACGCGACAACCAGCAGAAGCAAAAAAAGTATTCTGTTCATAAGCATCCTCATCTAATTAGAAACGGAGACCGAAGGTAAACATCAGACGGCTGTTCTCGTTGGTCACGCCAATGGGGCTGAGCGACTCATCGTCGTAAGAGTAGAAGTCGGCGTGTTGGTTGCTGTAGAGATAGGCCATGTCGGCATATAAATTCTTGGAACGGTAGCCCACGCCAAAGGTGAAGGTGTTCTGGGCGTAGTCGTTGGCATACTGCGTGTCCGTACGCGTGGTGTAGGCGGAGAGCTCCTTGTAGGCAGTCTTGTTGTAGAGGGCGGTGCTGTAGTTGTATCCGGCCCGCAGGCTGAACTCGGGAGCAATCTTGAACTCGGCACCGAGACGAAGGGTGTGTACCCCCTTCAGGTCCTCACGGATGTAGCTGTTCTGCGTGGCCATGTAGCTGTCCTCGTAACCGTCGGTGTTCTTCAGACGGGCGGAGGAGTAGTCCATGTATTCATACTCAGCTCCCAAGGCGATGCCGGTGCCGACGGTACCGCCCGCACTGAGGTTAAACTTCCACGGGGTGGTGAGTTCGTACTCGTTCTCCACGTCGCCGTTCCAACCGTCGTAGCTGTCGATTGTGGCCTCGTAGGTGTCTATACTGTTGCCGTTAATCATGTCGTACTGGGAGGTCAAGCGGGTGGAGTAACGCTCGGTGAGGGCGTACCACGTGGGGGTGTGGATAGCCAGTCCGAAGCGGAAGGAGTTATCCTCGAAGGGACGGAAGATGGCACCCACCTTGAGGTCTACGCCGGAACCGTCGGTCTTGTACCAGTGTTGCAGGGAGTAGCTGGCATTCAGCTCGTCACCGCCATCCTTCCGCCAAAGGTCTTCGCCATAGACCGAGTAGCGGGAGTAGTTGACATCGTAAGCGCCGATGGTGGCACCGAAGTAGAAGCGGTCCTCCACGTTGAAGGCTACGTTGAAGTCGTAGACATCGGTACGTCCTTTGGTCTCGCAACGGTAGCTGGCATAGTCACCGTTCCATCCGTAGAAGTAGTCACCGTCGCTTTCCTGTACGGCATCCACCAGGCCGGTGCGGCCTCCCATGACGGAGAGCCATCCGAATTTCTCGTTCTGGAAGGCTTCCCAATCGTTGCCGGAAATCATCTTGCCGAAACTGTTGTAGGTTGCGCCGCTATTCGCCAGCTGGTACGCCATATAGTTCGTCTGCGAAGCTCCGTCAAGGTTGCCCTGCATCGTGAAGAGGCGGTTGTAGTTGGCGTACTTGTGGTAGTTGAACCCGAAGTTGACATAGCGGAGCGACGTGTTGTTGCCAATCTTGGTGCTATAGACAAAGCCGATTTGGTCGAACGAAAGGCGGCTGCGGTTCTCCTTGGAGACGCTGCTGCCAAAGACGCTCTTGGAGTCTGCCGAATTATAGCTGAGCGTCATGGAGAAGTCGTTGCTGCGGAAGATGCCGATGCCGGCAGGGTTGGTGCTGATGGTGGAGATGTCGCCACCGAGTGCGCTCATGGCACCGCCCATGCCCACGAAGCGGGCCGTTCCGTTGAGGTCGCTCTTCATGAGCGGCGTAATGTCATATTCGGTTTGGGCCGACAGGGCGGCAGAGGTTGCCGCCACGCCCAGGAGTAGTAAGAGTCTTTTCATTGTGTACTATTTTTTGTTTTCTATCTATTCATGTGAGTCTCGCAAGCCGTGGGTCAGCGGCGGCTGTGTCCGCCACCGCCGCCATTGGAGCGTGAACCGCCACCGCTGGAATGACCGCCGCCATAGCTACTACGGCTGCTGCTGCCGGAGAAACCGGAAGAACGCACGGAGGAGCTGCGGTCGTAGGAACTGCTGCTGTTGTTTCGGCTACGCTGTGAGGAGCTGCTCTCCACGCTGCGTGTGGTGGTACGGCTCTCGCTGCTGCTACTGCTGCGCGTGCTGCTGGGTCGCGTGTAGGTGTTGCTGTTGGTGCGCACGCTGTTGGGTCGCACGTAAGTGGAGGTAGAGCGTGTGCGGCTCTCGCCGGTGCTGACACTGGACGAGTTACGCTGACTGCTCCCGGTGGAACGTACGGAACGCGTGTTGGTGGAGTTCGTCGTGCCGCTGGCGGTACTGCGGTAGCCCTGTACGCCCTGGAAGCGTCCGTTGGAGGTGGAGCTTCCGTTCACCCCATTGGAACGGGTAGAGCCTGAGTTGTTGCCTGTGCCGTCGAAACGGATGCCGCTATTGAAGCGGGAACCGTCGACACGCGTACCCGTGTAGCGAGTACCCGACGAGAAGCGGTTGGCGCGGTCGTGGCCAATCTGCGGACGGGAAGCCCCGGAGGGACGGGCTCCTCCGTTGTTGTTGAAGCGAGAGCCGCCCCAAGGACGTACGGGAGCCGGTGCGTGCCAAGCGTAGTGATGGTGGTGGTAACCACCGTACCAACCGCCTCCCCAGGCATAGTGAGGATAGTCCCAACCCCAGTGCCAGTGACGGTAGATGGGGTTGTTCCAATAGCTCCAGCCCCAACCGAAAGAGTTGTAGCGCCAATCCCACCACAGGCTGTTCGTGAAGGTGGGGAAGACGTAAGCGTAGAGCCCGTCGACGTAGATGTTCCAGTCCCAAGGCACGTAGTTGCGTGCGTAGACGATGTCCCAGTAGAGCGGGCTGCTGACGGGGATGGCGTAGCGCGGATTCTGGAAACGGATGATGCGGGTGGCGTACTCGTAGTCGTCCGCCGTTCCGTCGAACCCTTCAATCCATTCACCCTGCAGGTCGCTGTCCGGGCGTTCGTCAATATAGAGCGTGTCGTTCTCCACGGAGAAGGTGTTCTCCTTGGAGCTGTAGCGACGGTTGTACTCGTCCACGTCACGCGTGCGTCCCGAGCGGTCGCGCACCACGATGGTGGTGGCGTTGGGGGCAACCACATTGACAGTGCCGTCGTTAGCCACCTTCACGGTCTTGGTAGTCTGCCGCGTGGTGGTAGTGACGGTGGTCTTCTGCGTACTCTTGGACGCGCTCTTCTTGGGCGTGTAGTACAAGTCATCATCTACGCTCTGGGCCGACAGTGCCAATGGCAGAGCGACCAACAATAACGATGCGAATAATGTTCTTTTCATTGTTATAGCTTTTAATGATTATACTTGAGGTATTTCTTCACATGCAAAGATAAAAGAATGAGATGACACGGAAAGGGGATTTTCCCTATTTGTTGGTAGGAGATTCCCTATATTTTCCTACTTTTGTGACGGGAAAGGAGTACCCTACCCCACAACAATCAGAACGAAAAAGAGATGGCTGGCATTTATCTACATATCCCCTTCTGCAAGCGGCGCTGCGTCTACTGCGGATTCTACTCCACCACCCGCGACGAGCTGAGGGGGGACTACATCGGCGCACTGTGCCGGGAGCTGCGGATGCGCAAGGACGAGCTGAACGGTGAAGCGGTGAAGACACTTTACATAGGCGGAGGCACCCCTTCGCAACTGCAGGAGGAAGACCTGAAGCGTCTGTTCGACTGTCTGACGGAGACGTACGGGCTGACGGCGTGCGAGGAAATCACCATGGAGGTGAACCCGGACGACCTGACAGAGGCGTATGTGAGCATGTTGCGCCGGTTCCCGATAAACCGCCTCAGCATGGGCATACAGACCTTTGACGACAAGACGCTGGAACTGCTGCGGCGACGGCACACGGCCCAACAGGCGAAGGAGGCGGTGCGGCGATGCCGTGAGGCCGGATTCACAAACCTCAGCATCGACCTGATGTACGGACTGCCCGGACAGACCCTGGAGCAATGGGAAGAGGACTTGCGGCAAGCCGTTGACCTGGGCGTGGAGCACCTCTCCGCCTACAGTCTGATGTATGAGGAGGGGACGACGCTATGGAACATGCGCGAGGAGCACGCGGTGGAGGAGGCGGACGAAGAGCTGAGCCTGCGCTGCTACCAGCGGTTGGTAGACCGGTTGGAGGAGGCGGGCTACGAGCATTACGAGATTTCGAACTTCGCACGGCCGGGTTACGCGTCGAGGCACAACTCGTGTTACTGGGACGGTACGCACTATCTGGGTTGTGGAGCGGCGGCGCACTCCTACGACGGGAAGCGGCGACAGTGGAACGTATCCTCGCTGACGGAGTACATCCGCAGCATCCAAGACGGAAAGATTCCAGCCGAGGCGGAGGAGCTGAACCTCTACACCCGCTACAACGACCGCATCGTGACGGCACTGCGCACACGCAAAGGGATTTCGCTGAAGGCGTTGCACGAGGAGTTCGGTGAACGGCTCTACCGATACTGCCTGCAGAGCGCATTCCCAGCCATAGAGAGCAAACTGCTGAAAATAGAAGAAGATACCCTACGCCTGACGCGCGAAGGTATCTTCCTGTCTGATGGCATTATGAGCGACCTGTTGTGGGTGGACGAAGAGATTTAGCGGGTCAGCGAATAGACCACATCCATCACCTTGCGTCCTATCTCGTCGGCGGCCTCCATCGTAGAGGCTTCGGAGTAGACACGGATAATCGGCTCGGTGTTGCTCTTGCGCAAGTGTACCCACTTGTCGGGGAAGTCAATCTTCACCCCGTCAATATCGTTGATTTCCTCATTCCTATAGAGTTCCTTCACCTTGGCCAGAATGGCATCCACGTCGGTAGAGGGCGTGAGGTCGATGCGGTTCTTGGCGATGAAGTATTGCGGATAGCCTGCACGGAGTTGGCTGACGCTCTTCTTCTCGTGCGCCAGATGGCTCAGGAAGAGGGCGATGCCCACCAAAGCGTCGCGGCCATAGTGGCACTCGGGATAGATGACTCCGCCGTTGCCTTCGCCGCCGATGACGGCACCCACCTCTTTCATCTTGGTGACGACGTTGACCTCGCCCACGGCGGCGGCAAAATACTGCTGGCCGTAGTGACGGGTGACGTCACGCAAGGCACGGGTGGAGCTCAGGTTGGAGACGGTGTTGCCCGGCGTGTGGCGTAACACGTAGTCCGCCACCGTAACCAGGGTGTACTCCTCGCCGTACATGGTGCCGTCCTCGCAAATCATGGCCAAGCGGTCCACGTCGGGGTCTACCACGAAAGCCACGTCGTGGCCACCCTGTTTCATGAGGTTCATGATGTCGCCCAGGTTCTTCTCCAACGGTTCGGGATTGTGCTGGAAACGTCCGGTAGGTTCGCAATAGAGCGGCGTAACCTGTTCTACGCCCAACTGCTCGAGCAACCGGGGCAGGATGATGCCGCCCACGGAGTTGACGCAGTCAATGGCCACCCGGAAGCGGGCGGCACGAATGGCCTCCACATCCACCAAAGGAAGTGCCAGCACCCGGTCAATATGTCGTTGATTGTACGTATCGTTGTCGGTATAGCTACCCAGTTCATCCACGGGAGCGTAAGTGAACGCGTCGGCGGCTGCCAGACGCAACACCTCGTTGCCCTCGGCGGCATTGAGGAACTCACCCTTCTCGTTGAGGAGCTTCAAGGCATTCCACTGTTGGGGGTTGTGGCTGGCGGTGAGGATGATTCCTCCACACGCCTCCTCCATGGTGACGGCCAATTCGGTCGTTGGCGTGGAAGCCAGTCCGATGTTGACCACATCGAATCCCATGCCCATGAGGGTACCGCAGACAATGTTCTTCACCATCTCTCCGGAGACGCGCGCGTCGCGTCCCACCACAATCTTGTTGCTCTTCACCGGAGTGGTGCGACGGATGAAGGTTGCGTAGGCAGAGGTGAAACGGACAATGTCCATGGGGGTAAGTCCCTCACCCGGCTGGCCTCCTATGGTGCCACGGATGCCCGAGATGGATTTGATAAGTGTCATGGTTTATCTGAATTTATAGGTAATTTCGTAATAGTAAGGTTCCACGGAAGAAGAGGCGGTGGAGTGGCCGGCACTGTGGGGCACGATGAGTTTCACCTTCGGGAGTTTGTTCTGGTTGGGGCTCTTGCTCAGTTTGATGTAGCTGAGCGGCAAGAGCCACGCCTCGGGAACGGCAGACCCGTAGTTGGTGTACATGTTGCCCTCGGTGAACGACCCCGTGAAAGAGCCGCTGGTGTTGCCCGCCATGAAGATGTCCGGATAACGTTCGAGCATGTTGGAAACGCTTGTCGTGTCGCCCGAAGAGATATAGACTTCCCAAAAGCGTACGATTATCTCTTTCCACTCGCCGCTCTGGAGGGATTCGCCCTCCCCCTTGTTGACAATCTGCATGTAGACACCGTTGTCATTAAAGAGCACGAACTCGTTATTCGACACGTCGGTGGTACTGTCGTTGGCAAGGAACTCCTCTTCGGAGATTTCCGTTATATTGTGTTCCGCGATGAAGTTACGAATGTTTTTACGCTCGGCTTTCTTCAGGTCCGCATAGGTTTCGGAATCGTCGCAAGCCTGAAAGGCTGCGCCCAAGAGAAGCGTCGAGAGGATCAGATAACTAAATTTTCTCATATTTCGCTATAAACTTAACTATGTGGCGACAAAAGTACTAAATGAGTGCCAATGCACCACAAATATATCCACAATTAATACTTCTATAACTATTTTTTAAGGGAGAGCCGCTTCTCGAAGTGGACAACCGCCCGCTTGAACTGCTCCTTGGCCTCGTCCATAGTCCCGTAGAACTCGCCGCCGGAGGCATTCTTGTGGCCACCGCCATTGAAGAACTCCTCCGCCACCTGGTTACAGGGGAAGTCGCCCACGGAACGCAGCGACACCTTGATGTAGGGTTTCTCGGTATCCTCGCGCAGGAAGCAGGAGAAATAGACACCCTTGATGGAGAGGGGGATGTTGACGAAGCCCTCGGAATCGCCCTTCACGTAGTGAAACCGTTCCTGCTCGGCCTTTGTGAGGGAGATGAGCGCGGTATGGAACTGGGGCAGCACCACCATGTTCCGGTGGAGGATGTAGCCCATGAGGCGCATACGGTCTATGGAATAGGTATGGTAGACGCGACGGTAGATTTCATCCTTGTCGATGCCCTTGGAGAGGAGTTCACCGATGATGAAATAGATTTCACGGTCATTGGAGTTGTAGGTGAAACCGCCCGTGTCGGTCATCATACCCGTGTAGATGCACTCGGCCCCTTGCAGGGTAATCTCCTCGAAGTAACCCATGCGGCAGATGAGCCGGAACACCAGTTCGGAGGTGGAACTGATTTCGGGGTGCGAGATGGAGACCTCGCAGAACTCCTCCGGGTAGAGATGATGGTCAATGAGCACCTTGTGCGCCTGGGAGGCCGCCACGGCAGCCGCTGCCGCATCGATGCGCTTGAGGTTGTTGAAGTCGAGGCAGAAGATGAGGTCCGCACCGGCAATGAGTTCATTGGCAAAGTCGGTGTATTTGTCATAGCGCACAATGTCCTTTGCCCCACTCATCCAACCGAGGAAATCGGGAAATCCGTTTGGCATGACGACAGAGACATCCTTGTCCTGCCCTTCGAGGAAATGCGCCAACCCCAACGAGGAACCAATCGCATCCCCATCGGGTGCCACGTGGGCAATGATGACCACCTTGTCCGCCTGTCCTATCAGTTTGTGTACCTGGTCGATTTTCGACTGGTCTATAATCTTTGTAAGCATATTCTCTTGTGTTTGATTTAAGGTGGCAAAGATACAAATATTTTGCAATTCTCCCACTGCCGCGCTGAAATATACCGATGCGCACGCTCCCTTTCAGTCATTCAGAAATAGTCAGCGATGCCCAACGCAAGGAAGGCAGCCACGGAGAGAAGCGCACCGGCAAGGTGGGAAGCCGACTTCCAACGGCAGAAAGCCAAAAGGAAGAGAAGTCCCGCATAGAAGCAACAGACTTGAAGGGCGGAGAAATGGAGATCGTCGATGGAGGCGAAAGGGAGTGATTCAATCCAGCGCAAAGCCGCATGCATCCCGGAGAGCGTGACGTTGAGCAGAGAGGCGACCAGTTGCTGCAAGGGTAACCAAAAGCCCACGCAGAGCATGAACAATGCACCGGCCACCAGACAGAACGTAAGCGGAATGACGATGAGATTGGTAAGCAGGAACCAAACGGAGAAGCGAGAGAAGTAGAGCGCAATGAGGGGAGCCACTCCAATCTGGGCGGCGATGGAGACCGTGACACTGCCCCACAACCAACGCAGTGGACGGGAAGCGGGCTGCCATAGCCGGCTAAGCGCAGGCTGGATGAGCAGGATGGCAGCTACGGCAAGATAGGACATCTGGAAGCCCACATCAAAGAGGTAGAACGGATGGACGAGCAACATCATCCAAGCCGCCAGTGCCAAGGTGTTGAGCGAGAGGGAGCGACGGCGCAGGCAATCACCCAACGCCAAGACGGAAATCATGGTGACGGAGCGGACGACGGACGGGGACAAGCCCACCAGAAAGGCAAACGCCCACAGAAGAACGACCGGGAGGAGGCCACGAACCCAACCGGCAGCCCTACCCAAGGGCAAGAGCGAGAGCAGAAAGGCAAGGATTCCCCAAAGGATGCCGGTATGGAGTCCCGAGAGCGCGAGGATATGACTTGCACCCGTCACGGAGTAGGTCTCCTTGATTTCGTCCTGCAAGCCGCGTTTCTCACCCAACGTGAGTGCGGAGAGTACCGCCAGTTCATCGTCCTTGAAACCGAGGCGGACATATCGTTGCAGGAGGGCATCGCGCAAGCGGAGCGACTTCATCCGTAGGGTGCGGTCAGACGGGTCGCCGGGCAGACACCGCCAACGACCCGTTCCGGCATAGGCAGTTCCAGTGATGCCTTGGTGCATCAGGTAACGGGCATAGTCGAACGTACCCGCTGAGAAAGTATTTTCGGGAGCTTTGATGCGAGCGTGGAAGAGGACAGTGTCGCCCCGATGAACGTGGCGGAGCAACGAGTCCTTTGACAGATAGAGCAGTACGGACTGTCCATCGACCGTCACCCGCAGTTGGTAGCTACGTTTCTTTTCCACCGGGATATCCTGCAGCACGCCCACATAGCCCTTACTTCCGTCTGGCCATGTGTGCCGGTACTGACGGGTCTGCACGGAGAGCATGACGGCTCCCAAGGCAAAGAAGAAAAGGAACGACACGACACCAAAAGCGACGGGTTGCGTCAGGTAACGGAAAAGTGATTTGTGGTCACGGCCACCAACGGCACCATTGACACCGAAAAGAGAGGGTTGCGTACAATGGAGGATGACCAAGAGCGCAAGACAGACAACGCCGAAGAGAGCGAACGGAAGGTAAGGCAACGAAAAGAAGTCACCGCAGAAAATGCCTGCCGCCAAAGGAATAAGGAATCGTACAAAGGGGTACTTGGGGAGTTCGGAGGAAAGGGGCTTCACCGTTGTCAGCCGATGGTTTTGAGTTGATGAATCATCGCCGTGGGGTTCTCTGCCTTGAAGACGGAGCTGCCGGCCACCAGAATGTCGGCACCTGCGTCTATCAGCTGCTTGCCCGTTTGCAGATTCACGCCACCGTCAATCTCGATGAGGGCTTGCGATCCACTGTCGGCAATGAGCCGACGCAGTTGGGCCACCTTGTCCAATGTATGGGGAATAAAACGCTGGCCGCCGAAGCCGGGGTTAACGCTCATGAGCAGCACCATGTCCACATCACGGATGATGTCCGCCAAAAGGGAGACGGGCGTGGCGGGGTTCAATGTGACCCCCGCCTTCATGCCTGTTTCCTTTATTTGTTGAACGGTACGGTGCAGATGGGGACAAGCCTCATAGTGTACGTTCATCATCATAGCCCCCAATGCCTGCACCTCGTGGAGGAACTTGCCCGGTTCCACTATCATCAAGTGCACATCGAGCGGCTTTTGGCATAACTCCGCCACATGCTTGAGCACGGGAAACCCGAAGGAGATGTTGGGCACGAAGACACCATCCATGATGTCCAAGTGAAGCCAGTCGGCCTCGCTTCGGTTTATCATCTCAATGTCCGTACGCAAGTCCGCGAAGTTCGCGGAGAGCAGAGACGGAGCTACCATTGGTTTCATACACTTCACTTATTTAATCATCCGCACACGTCCTGTCCTACCCTATTTGGCGAAGCTGACCGCACGCGTCTCGCGGATGACGGTAATCTTCACTTGACCGGGATAGGTCATTTCGTTCTGAATCTTTTGGGCTATCTCTTCGGAGAGGTTCTCGGTAGCCTTGTCGTCAATCTTGTCTGCACCGACAATGACACGCAACTCGCGTCCTGCCTGGATGGCGTAGGTCTTGGTGACACCGGGGTAAGAGAGAGCCAACTGCTCCAAGTCGTTCAGACGCTTGATGTAGGCCTCTACAATCTCGCGGCGAGCACCCGGACGGGCACCGGAGATAGCGTCGCACACCTGTACGATGGGTGCGATAAGGGTTTCCATCTCCACCTCGTCGTGATGGGCACCGATGGCATTGCAGATGTCCGGTTTCTCCTTGTATTTCTCCGCAATCTTCTGACCGAGCAAAGCGTGCGGCAATTCGGGCTCCTCATCAGGCACTTTACCAATATCGTGGAGCAAACCGGCACGTTTGGCTTTCTTCGGGTTCAGACCCAACTCAGATGCCATGACGGCGCAGAGGTTGGCCGTCTCACGGGCGTGTTGCAGCAAGTTCTGTCCGTAACTGGAGCGATATTTCATCTTACCGATCAGGCGAATCAATTCGGGGTGCAGGCCGTGAATACCGAGGTCGATGGTGGTACGTTTACCGGTCTCCACAATCTCCTCCTCCACCTGTTTGCGAACCTTGGCCACCACCTCTTCGATGCGTGCGGGGTGGATACGTCCGTCGGCCACCAACTGATGGAGTGCCAGACGGGCTACCTCACGGCGTACGGGGTCGAAAGCGGAGAGGACAATGGCTTCGGGGGTGTCGTCGACCACAATCTCCACACCCGTAGCGGCTTCGAGGGCACGGATGTTGCGACCTTCACGTCCGATGATGCGTCCCTTCACCTCGTCCGAATCAATATGGAACACAGTGACGGAGTTCTCGATGGCCGTCTCGGTAGCCACACGCTGTATACTTTGTATCACGATTTTCTTAGCCTCTTTGTTGGCGGTCATCTTGGCATCGTCCATGATGTCGTTGATGTAAGAAGCGGCCTGTGTCTTGGCCTCCTCCTTGAGCGACTCCACGAGCCGTTCCTTTGCCTCTTCGGCAGAGAGTCCGCTGATGGTCTCCAGTTTCTCGCGCTCCTGCATCTGCATCTTCTCCAACTCCTCCTTCCTGCGGTCGAGCATAGAGAGTTGCGCGTCGTAGTTTTCCTTGAGGGTCTCCACCTCTCCGCGCTTGCGAGCCACCTCTTCCTGTTTCTGGTTGAGCATCAGCTCACGCTGTTTCAGTTTGTTCTCCGCCTGCTGGATACGCTGGTTGCGCTGAGCCACCTCTTTCTCAAGGTCGGCCTTCTTGTTGAGGAACTTCTCCTTCACCTCCAACAGCTTGTTTTTCTTTATCACTTCAGCTTCTTCCTGCGCCTCTTTGAGGATGCTGTTATACTTGTTTTTCATTACATACCTGAAAAGCGTATAACCGACAAATGCACCCACGACAGCGCATACAATTGATATTATAATAGTCGTTGCCATTATTTATGAATAATATATATATTAAAAAAACGCATTACTCCCTCCCGGGGAACTCTTCTCCCCGAAACAAAAGCAATGCGTGATACGTTCACTAAAATAACCAGTTAAACTATACCTCTTCCTTATCGAACAGCGCCTTCAATTCCGCATTGAGCGACTCTATCTTCTTCGTAAAAGGTACCGTATCGTTGCGGTCTTCCAAGCTAATGGCGGTGTAGGCAAAATCGATGGTCACCATCGCCAGAATCTTGTCCTTACCCACCGCGTCGTTTGAAAAATGCGACCGATACGTATTCAGTTTATCATTGATCTGCTTCGCCGCCTTACGGTAGAGCTCCTCCTGCTTCTCGGAGTGGATTCGCATAGGAAACACCATGTCGGCAATCCGCAGAGTTATCTTTCTTTCGCTATTGTCCATAACGCCTTCGTTTTATTTCCGTCCTTACGCATTCAATAAAGCGATGCACTTATCGACTTCACGCACAAGCCTTGATATTTTCAATTTCGCGTCTTTGGCTTCCTCATCATTGATACTGATAACTTTCGCCAGCTTCAGATTGGCATACTTCGCCTCCAAGATTCGACTGCTCAGTTTCAGCTCTTTTATTGCGTTATCCCTTTGAAGGATAGAAGTTCTCAAGTCCTCATTCTTCTGCTTCAACCGTTCGTACTTGTAGAGCAGCTGATGGAACCGTACCTCAAAGGTATCAAGCAATCTTTTCTCTTCCGCAGTCATGCCAAGCTAAATTGTAGACAAAAATAAGTTATTGGTTCGAGATACGAAAGCAAAACACGAAAAAAAATTAAGGAACGAGGATAAATTCGTCAATTCTCCTCCTTCGGCTTGGGTTCCTTCTTGGCCAGGAGCACAATGTTGTAGACATATTCGGTCATCCATTTGGGCGAATAGCCGAGGGCGTGCTGGTACTTGCGGATGTTGACGCAGGTCTTGCGCACGGAGTCGTCTTTCCAGTCGGTACGGGTGAGTATGTCGTTGATTGCCTTCTCGGTCAGGTTATAGAGCATCTTCTTGAAGAGACTCGGCATGCGGAACTTCCACTTCATGAGGTTGCCGATGAGCATCATCAAGTCCTGGCTGAAGCCCTGGAACATGTAGAGGTAGTTCTTGATGTCGTTCACGTTGCGGCAGTTTTTCTTGATGGAGAGGTCTATCTCCTTGAAGAAATCGTCGCTCAGCCCGTAGATTTGGATGAGCATCTTCTTGCAACGGCTCTTCTCTGCCAACCCGAGCTTGTTGTTTTGCGTCGGCACTTTCAGCGTACGCTTGAACACGGCCATGTCGGGCAGGAACGCCAGATTGGTGATGCCGAGATTAGAGGCCATTACGGCTTGGTAGTAGACACGGATGAGGGTCATGAAGTCCTCCATGCCGGCCACACGGCCCACCTCTTCGTCCCTGGCTTTCTTCTTCTTGAATATATCGAATAATCCCATTTTTATTTGTTTAAGTATATACAAAATCCTTAGTTTCGGCAAAAGTACGTTTTTCGGTCAATGTAGCCAACAAATTCGAAGTTTATTTGTTCCATGTGGACTCATGGAACGTTTCCAAGAGGATTCCGGGAGCGAACGGGAACAAAGGAAGAAGAGGGAGAGTGAAGGAACAAAGGAAGCCACGGCGTGCTTCTCCTTTCCGGAGAATCAGCCGTGGCTTGTCTATCTATTGCGCTTCTATTTATCTATTATCTGATGTTGGCCAGCCTCGGGAAGAACCCGAGGCCTAAATCACTAACAAAAACAACCAAAAATTACTCGTCTTTCGCTTGGTTCGCCTCGAACTCCTTAATCAGTTTCTCCTGTACGTCGGACGGTACCAGTTCGTAGCTTGCGAACTTCATGACGAAGGAGGCGCGTCCACCGGTGAGGGAACTCAACGCCGTGGAGTAGGAAGACATCTCCTTGAGAGGCACCTTGGCGGAGAGTTTCTCGTAGCCGTTCTCACTGCTCATGCCCATAATCATGGCACGACGACCCTGCAAGTCACCCATCACATCGCCCATCTTGTCGCTGGGGACGAAGACTTCCACGTCATAGATAGGTTCCAGAATCTTCGGACCGGCGTTCTTGAAGGCTTCGCTGAAGGCGTTGCGACCAGCCAGCATGAAGGAGATTTCGTTGGAGTCTACCGGGTGCATCTTTCCGTCGTAGACAATGACGCGTACATCGCGGGCATAGGAACCTGTGAGCGGGCCTTGCTCCATGCGGCTCATGATTCCCTTGAGGATAGCCGGCATGAAACGCGCGTCGATGGAGCCACCAACGATGCTGTTAACGAAGACCAGTTTGCCGCCCCACTCCAAGGGTACTTCCTCCGTGCCCTTGACGTTAATCTTGAATTCCTGTCCGTTGAACTTGTAGACATCCGGAGCGGGCATTCCTTCGTAGTAGGGCTCTACGATGAGGTGAACCTCACCGAACTGACCCGCACCGCCGGACTGTTTCTTATGGCGATAGTCCGCACGGGCAGCCTTGGTGATGGTTTCACGGTAAGGAATCTTAGGCTCTTCGAACTTTATCTGCAACTTCTCGTTGTTCTCCAAGCGCCATTTGAGCGTACGCAAGTGGAACTCGCCCTGGCCATGTACAATGGTCTGACGCAGCTCCTTGGACTGTTCCACCACCCATGTGGGGTCTTCCTCACGCATGCGGTTGAGGATGGCCATCATCTTCTCCGTCTCCGCCTCGTTCACCGGTTTAATGGCACGCGAGTACTTCGGATTGGGGTATTTGATGAAGTTGAACCGATTTTCAGCACCCTTGCCGTTGAGCGTATTTCCGGTGTGTACGTCTTTCAGCTTAACGGTACAGCCGATGTCACCGGCTTTCAGTTCCTCCACCTTGATGCGGTTGGCACCCGCACAGACATAGAGCTGCGCCATACGCTCCTTAGACCCACGGTCAGCATTACCCAAATCATCGCCTTCGTGCACGGTGCCGCTCATCACCTTGAAGTACTGAACGTCGCCAATATGCGGTTCAACGGCGGTCTTGAAGAAATAGAGCGAAGTAGGACCGTTGGAATCCGGTTCCACCACTTCACCGCGTGTATTGTGTACCTTCGGCATTTCAGAGACAAAAGGCACCACGTTGCCCAGGAACTCCATCAAGCGGCGAACGCCCATGTCTTTGCCTGCGCATACGCAGAACACGGGGAACATGCCTCTCGACGCCAGTCCCTTGCGGATACCTTCACGCATCTCGTCTTCCGTCAGCGAATCTTTTTCAAAGAATTTTTCCATCAGCCCCTCATCATGTTCAGCGGCTGCCTCTATCAATGTTTTGTTCCATTCTTTTGCCTTTTCCATCTCTTCGGCGGGAATCTCTTCGATGGTCGGCTGTCCGCCATCCGGTCCCCAAGAGTATTTCTTCATCAACAGCACATCAATCAACGAATTGAATCCCGGGCCTGTAGCCAACGGGTATTGTACGGGAACCACCTTCGAGCCGTAGATGCTCTTCAGTTGCTCCAACACATGGTCGTAGTCGCACTTCTCGTTATCGAGCTGGTTCACCAGGAAGATGACCGGCTTACCCAACTTCTCGGTATAACGGAAGTGGTTTTGCGTGCCCACCTCGGGACCGTATTGTCCATTGAGCAGCAGGACGGCCGTATCGGTCACATTGAGTGCCGTCAGAGCCGCACCAACAAAGTCGTCACTGCCCGGGCAGTCAATAATATTCAGCTTTTTACCGTTCCATTCCACATGGAAGACCGTGGAGAAGACCGAATATCCATACTCCTGCTCTACGGGGAAATAATCACTAACAGTATTCTTGGCCGTAATGCGTCCGCGACGTTTTATAATACCACTCTCATAGAGCAAAGCCTCTGTGAGGGTGGTTTTACCCGAGCCATCATTGCCTAAAAGCGCAATGTTTTTGATTTCATTTGTTTGATATACTTTCATGGTCTGTTAAGATTAAAAAGTGAACATTCACATGCCCTAAAGCATGCCCTTTCGTTAACGCGATGCAAAATATACATTATTACGTTCGCATCCAACTTTTTACGCTCTGTTTCTAAACTATGTTTTACAGCATCACGACCTATGGCGGACGCTTCAACGGGCTAAATTCCATCACTCTATACCTTATTATAATAGGAGTCCGCTAACGCATCGCCGCCCACCGCCACAAAAAAGAATATATTTCCGCAAGAGGCTTGTTTATTCGGAAACGCCTCGCTATCTTTGCGGCTAAGCCGATTCGACAAATAGAAGTTCGAACCTATAACTCTAAAACAAAGACATTAAAACAATGAAAAAGACCTTAATCTTAGGAACACTGCTGGCGGCGTTCGGATTCGCCAACGCACAGCAAGTGATGGACGAAGCCTTTGACCAGGCAAATAATATTGTCCAGTCAATCCGAAAAACCGCCTTTCAAGACCGGACATTCAACATCACCGAATACGGAGCCGTGGCAGGTGACCCGACGAAGCTCTGCCACGAGGCCATCGACCTGGCCATCCTCGCCTGCACCCAAGCGGGAGGAGGCACGGTGGTAGTGCCCGCAGGTGTCTTCCACACCGGACCGATTACGCTGAAGAGCAACGTCAACCTCCATCTGGAAGAAGGTGCCACGCTGAAGTTCACCACAGACCAGTCGTACTACTTTCCGCCCGTCATCACCCGTTGGGAAGGAGTGGATTGCTACAACGCCCATCCGCTCATCTACGCCTATGGCGAGACCAACATCGCCATCACCGGCAAGGGAACGATTGACGGACAAGGCTCGCCCGAGCACTGGTGGTACATGAAAGGCCGTAAGGAGCACGGATGGAAACCGGGAATGCTGTCGCAAGGCGACGGTGGGCGCGACCGTCTGTTGGGTTACGCCGAGACTTTCACACCGATAGACCGACGCATCATGCGTCCCGAGGACGGACTGCGTCCGCAACTCATCAACCTCTTCCGCTGCAACACGGCACTCATCGAGGGCGTGACGCTGAAGGACTCCCCCTTCTGGGTGATTCATCCCCTGTTCTGCAACGACCTGATTGTGCGTGGCGTGACTATTGACGGTGTGGGTCCCAACAACGACGGATGCGACCCCGAGTCGTGCAAGAACGTACTCATAGAGGGCTGTACCTTCAACACGGGTGACGACTGCATCGCCATCAAGTCGGGCCGTAACGCCGACGGCCGGCGTTGGGACACGCCGAGCGAGAACATCGTGGTGCGCAACTGCAAGATGGCCAACGGACACGGCGGAGTAGTAATAGGCAGTGAGATTTCCGGCGGATACCGTAACCTCTACGTGGAGAACTGCGAGATGGACAGTCCGCAGCTGGATCGCGTCATCCGCATCAAGACCAGTACTTGCCGGGGTGGTATCATCGAGAACATCTACGTGCGCAACATCCGCGTGGGCCAGTGCAACGAGGCTGTGATGCGCATCAACCTGCAGTACGAGGGGAAGGAGAAGTGCGACCGCAGCTTCCCGCCTACCGTACGCAACGTCTACGTCAGCAACGTCACTTGTGAGAAGAGCAAGTTCGGTGTGCTCATCAACGGACTGGACGAGAACGACAACATCTACAACATCAACCTCAGCGACTGCACCTTCAACAATGTGGCAGCAGGAGGCAACCAAATCACGGGCCTCACGCACGACATCCGTTTCAGCAATCTGAAGATAAACGGCAAGGTGGTGAAGAAGGCGAAGTCTGATGCCAAAGCCTCGTTCGAGAAATTCTAAGAAGTTCCATAAGGGCCGCTACCCAATCCTCTCCACGAAAGGTGGATGTAGAGCCCTCGGGGTTAAGTTTACCGTTTAGCCCCGAGGGCTGGGTTCGGTTGCGGCAAACCCCGTTGCTTTTTTCTTCCAAAAAGGCCATTGGGTTTCCAATAATTCATTAACTTTGCGTGGTTAAAATCTAACAGCATAAGGTATGTTCAAAGCTGATTACACATCCAGACGCGCCAAGCTGACCCAGAAAGTCGGCGGCGGCATCATCGTTTTGCCGGGCAACAACGAAGCCCCGTGCAATTATCCTGACAACGCATACAAGTTCCGTCAGGACAGTACGTTCCTCTACTTCTTCGGAATCAATCAGCCGGGACTGACCGGCGTTATCGACGTGGACAGTCAGGAGTCGTGGCTCTTCGGGGACGACGTGACGATGGACGACATCATCTGGATGGGACCGCAGCCCAGCATCAAAGAACTCGCCGCCTCGGTGGGTGTGCCCAACAGCGCGCCGACAGCAACGCTGAAAGGTTTTGTGGAGAAGGCGATACAAGAGAAACGGACGGTACACTTCCTCCCACCCTACCGCCACGACACTATGCTCTATCTGGAAGAGCTCACCGACATCCGTGCCGCCCAGCTACAGGCCAGCAGTTCCGTTGAGCTGATAAAGGCGGTCGTGGCGTTGCGTTCCGTCAAGGAGCCTTGCGAGATTGAAGAGATTGAGCGGGCGTGCGACATAGGCTACGAGATGCATACCACGGCCATGAAGCTCTGCAAGCCGGGCGTGAAGGAGCAATACATTGCCGGAGTGATGGACGGAATCGCTTCCTCCTACGGTAGCATAGTCTCTTTCGCCACCATCTTGTCGCAGCATGGCGAGACGCTGCATAACCACTGCCACGACGGCTTCCTCGAATCTGGACGGCTGATGCTGACCGATGCCGGAGCCGAGACGGTGAACAACTACTGTTCGGATTTCACCCGTACCGTTCCCGTGGGAGGCAAGTTCACCCCACGGCAACGGGATGTCTACAGCGTCGTGCTGGCTTGCCACGACCACGCCATCAAGTTCGCTCATCCGGGTACCACTTGGAAAGAGGTTCACCTCAACGTCTGCAAGGTGTTGGCACAAGGTCTGAAAGACTTGGGCTTGATGAAAGGCAACGTGGATGATGCCGTGGCTGCCGGAGCCCACGCCCTCTTCATGCCCCACGGCTTGGGCCACATGATGGGTCTGGACGTGCACGACATGGAGAACCTGGGTCAGTGCTATGTGGGTTATGACGATGAGGTTCGCCCCAGCGACCAGTTCGGGCTCGCCTCGTTACGCATGGGAAGACGACTGCAAGAGGGTTTCGTCATCACGGACGAACCGGGTTGCTACTTCATCCCCGCCCTCATCGACAAGTGGAGAGCCGGAAAGATGCACACGGACTTCCTCAACTACGATGCCATCGAGAGCTTCAAGGACTTTGGCGGCATCCGTCTGGAGGACGACATCCTCATCACTCCCACCGGGTCACGTTTCCTCGGGAAGAAACGCATCCCCATCACCATCGACGAGGTGGAGAACATTATGCAATAACTTTTAGTATAAACATAACAAACCAAACTCATGAAAAAGAATCTACTGATTGCAGCCTTAGGCTTTGTCTGCCTTGGTGCCGTGGCACAAGACGTGAAACAAGACCAAAAGGAAGAGAAGAAAGAGGAAGGTTTCATCTTCACCACGGTGAAGGAGAATCCTATCACCTCCATTAAAAACCAAAACAGAGCCGGTACGTGCTGGTGCTACTCTACGCTGAGCTTCATAGAATCGGAGTTGTTGCGCATGGGCAAAGGCGAGTACGACTTCTCGGAGATGTACACCGTTTACAACACTTACATAGACCGCGCTAAAGCAGCTGTCCGCACCCACGGGGACGTTTCCTTCGCTGAAGGAGGTTCGTTCTACGACGTGTTCTACGGCATGAAGCACTACGGACTGATTCCCGAGGAGCTGATGCGTCCGGGCGTTACTTACGGTGACACCCTCTCCAACCACACCGAGCTCTCCGCCGTGACGAACGCTTACGTGGCAGCCATAGCCAAAGGCAGTCAAAAGAAATTGCAGATGACCCCGGACAACCAAATGTTGTGGGTTAAAGGTCTGGAAGGAATCTACGACGCTTATTTGGGCAAACGTCCCGAGACATTCGAATACAAAGGCAAGACCTACACGCCGATGTCATTCTACGAATCCACCGGGCTGAACGCCGACGACTACGTGTCGCTGACCTCATACACACACCATCCGTTCTACGAGAAGTTTGTCCTCGAGATTCAGGACAACTGGCGTTGGGGAACGTCCTACAACCTTCCCATCGATGAGCTGATGGAGGTATTCGACTACGCCATCAACAACGGCTACACCGTGGCTTGGGGTTCTGACGTGAGCGAGGACGGCTTCACCCGC
This sequence comes from Acutalibacteraceae bacterium, assembly GCA_963652075.1. Lineage (GTDB taxonomy): Bacteria > Bacteroidota > Bacteroidia > Bacteroidales > Bacteroidaceae > Phocaeicola_A. The sequence continues at coordinate 1,164 of CAVJRQ010000024.1, read as the reverse complement.
AACGGACTGGCCGTGATGCCCGACATAAAGAAGATTCAGGAGACAACCGGCAGCGACATGGCAAAATGGCTGAAACTAAGCGGCCTGATGAAACGTCCGATAGAGAAACCGGAACCTCAGTACTGGTGCACACAGGAGGATCGCCAAGTGGCTTATGACAATTGGGAAACCACTGACGACCACGGTATGCAAATCTTCGGTATCGCCAAGGATCAGGAGGGAACGGAATACTATATGGTAAAGAACTCATGGGGCGACACCGGCAAATACCACGGCATTTGGTATGCGTCAAAAGCCTTCGTGCGCTACAAAACCATGAACATTGTCGTTCACAAGAACGCCATCCCCAAGGCTATCGCCAAGAAGTTGGGTCTCAAATAAAGCCAAGGTTTACCACTATATTATAGGATAAAAGTCATCTGGGCTGCTTCGCTTTGATTGTAAGCGAAGCAGCCCGGATTGTTTTGGGACATCCGAAAACCCGATGGAAATTTCCGGTCAGCCGAAAACCCAGTGGAAATTCCAGTAAGGCTCAATTTAGAGTGTCTACTGTTTCAGTTAACGAAGAGGAAAAGTGTACGGGAAATCAGGAAGAGTCACCGTACGACATTAGATGCTATAGTCGTACGACATTAGGGTGCATGGTCGTACGTCATGAGGTGCTATAGTCGTACGATATTAGGGTGCATGGTCGTACGACATTAGGGTGCATGGTCGTACGTCATGAGGGGGGTAGTTAACGTAACTTCGTTTTTTAGGAACGATTCGCTTCGGATAACGCAAGCGGTTGCATCGAGCAACGTAAGTACTTACATGAGCCAACGTAAGTACTTTCATCGGGCAACGTAAGTACTTACGTGAGCCAACGTAAGTACTTACGTTTTTCGGCTTGCTTTTCTACCCGAACGAACGGACTTTGACTCCATAGACCATTGATTTTTCAACGGTTGGTTAACGGTTGGTCAATGGTCGGTAAACAGAATAATCGCCACCCGTTTTCGGACTGACCCCGTATTGGGGGTCAGCGGACGGCTCCCAGCAGTCCGGGCTAAGCCCGGACACAAAAAAAGAGACTGCCAACTGAAGCAATCTCTTAATCGTTTGTAGCACCTACGGGAATCGAACCCGTGTTCCATGCGTGAGAGGCATGTGTCCTAGCCGCTA